>NZ_JBPCXO010000527.1:0-14972 GCF_051008435.1 Endozoicomonas sp.
CCGGTTTGAGACAGTTTTTATGATTATTTGAGGCGAATAGCGAGCTATTCAACGAAAAGAATCATAAAAAATGGCCAAATCAGGCTTTTTCGCAGTAGGTCAGTGGTAAGTCCGACAGGCTCCTAGACAATTCTCTCAGCGCATCGGCGACCAAAGGGAAGAACTTCTTCGCAGGCCCTCGTCGTTCAGACGGTATGGAATACGATTACCTGTTCCCACCCGCCAATCGTGAAGACGGTAAAACCTGTGAGGGCTGCCATACTCTTGATCCAGCAAAAGGTTTTTATGGCTCCGACGGCAAGGCCGCCCACGGTGGTGAAATCCTTGTCACCAAAGTCCCCAGCTTCCGCAACCTTTATCAAAAGATTGGAATGTTCGGGCTGCCTGATCGTCAAGGCTTCATGATCAGTCCTACCCGTGCCCATCAGGGTGACCAGATTCGAGGGTTTGGATTCCTGCATGACGCGCCACCGATCAGCTCTTCCAGTTCCTTCAGGGTGGCGTTTTTGATGACGGTACAAAAGGTTGTCCTCCTGGCATGAGTGCTGACCTTCATGGTTGCACCATGAATGATCAGTCAGGCACCGTGGGTATACCGGATGATGCAACCCGCCAGGGACTGGTGGATTATCTGATGGAATTCGACAGCGATCTGGCGCCCATCGTTGGCCAGCAGATTACTCTTTATGCTGGTAGCAGCAACGCCATGAACAGACGAGTTGGCCTGCTTCAGCAAAGAGCCAGAACACAGTTCGTTTCGAAGATTCTGGGAGGTGTCACCAAAGAGTGCGATCTGGTTGCTCAGGGCAAAGTCAATGGCAAGAACAGAGGCTACCTCTATGTGCCTGATCAGAATGGCTACCGTCCTGATAACTCATCAGAACAGATGATCCCTGCAGGACAATTACGTCGACTGGCAAGACAGAGCAATAATACTCTGACCTTTACCTGTACACCGCCAGGATCAGGCTATCGCATAGCTCTGGATCGGGATCAGGACGGTGTTTTGAATCGTGATGGTGCCTAAGCTTTACTAGTTGCCCCTTCCTTATTGGTCAGGTGACCCGGTCGCCTGACCTTTCAGCGTTTCTCCAATCCATTAAAACGCTACCCCCATTGCCCTCACTCATGTATCCTTCGGGGGTTATACTGAGTACAAGAAGGCTGCCGGACTTACGACAGCTTTCTGCCGTTTTCCTCTTTCTGTAAACCTGAACATTTGTTCCAGGTACTCATTTACAGAGCAAGAACCCTTTTTAAATCCAGATTCTCGCAAAGAGCCATGATGGAAGAGCATTACCACCCGCATAAGATTGAAACAGAGGCCCAGAAGTATTGGGAAGAGAACGACAGCTTTGCTGTCACTGAGGACCAGGGCAAGGAAAAATACTACTGCCTGTCCATGTTCCCTTACCCCAGCGGCCGACTGCACATGGGCCACGTTCGCAACTACACCATTGGCGACGTGGTTTCCCGCTACCAACGCATGCAAGGCAAAAACGTCCTGCAGCCCATGGGTTGGGATGCCTTTGGTCTACCTGCAGAAAACGCAGCCATCAAGAACAAGATCGCTCCAGCCCCATGGACTTACGAGAATATTGACTACATGAAAGGTCAGCTGAAGCGTCTTGGCTTCGGTTATGACTGGAATCGTGAGCTGGCCACCTGCAAGCCTGATTACTACAAGTGGGAACAGTGGTTCTTCACCAAACTGTACGAAAAGGGTCTGGTTTACAAGAAGATGTCTTCTGTGAACTGGTGTCCGCACGACGCAACCGTTCTGGCTAACGAACAGGTAGACGATGGCCGTTGCTGGCGTTGTGACACTCTGGTTGAGCGCAAAGAGTTGCCTCAGTGGTTTGTGAAAATCACCGCTTACGCAGACGAATTGCTGGCTGACCTGGATCAGCTGGAAGACTGGCCTGACCAGGTTAAAGCGATGCAGCGCAACTGGATCGGTCGTTCTGAAGGTGTTCAGATGACCTTCAAGGTGGCTAACCCTGTTAAAGCCGTTAGCGGGTCAATAACCTCACCTGAAGAGTTCCAGATCTACACCACCCGCCCAGACACCTTGATGGGTGTTACTTATGTAGGCGTGGCGGCAGAACACCCTCTGGCTAAAGCTGCTGCGGTAAATCATCCCAAACTGGCAGCCTTCATCGAAGAGTGCAAATCCAACGGTGTGACCGAAGCAGAAATGGCCACCATGGAAAAAGTGGGTGTCGATACGGGTATTCGTGCCATCCACCCCATTACTGGTAAAGAAGTACCGGTCTGGGCTGCCAACTTCGTTCTGATGGACTACGGTACTGGCGCGGTTATGGCGGTACCTGGACACGACCAGCGTGACTACGAATTTGCTACCCGCTTTGAGCTGCCAATTAACCAGGTCATTGAACCTGTCAATGGTGAAGAGTGTGACCTTGCAAAAGAAGCTTTCACTGAAAAAGGCAAGCTGATCAACTCAGGTGAATTTGATGACCTTACTTTCCAGGATGCCTTCAATGCCATTTCTGACAAGCTGATTGCTGAAGGTAAAGGTGAAAAGCAGGTTAACTACCGCCTGCGTGACTGGGGAGTGAGTCGTCAGCGTTACTGGGGTGCTCCAATCCCGATGCGCTATCTGGAAGACGGTACTGAAGTGACGGTTCCTCTGGAAGACTTGCCTGTACTGCTGCCGGAAGATGTTGAGATGGATGGCGTTCAGTCACCTATCAAGGCAGACCCTGAGTGGGCAAAAACCACCCACAATGGTCAGGCTGCAACCCGTGAAACCGATACCTTCGATACTTTCATGGAATCCAGCTGGTACTATGCACGCTACTGTTCACCACAATCTGATGATCAGATGCTGGACCCAGCAGCGGCCAACTACTGGCTGCCTGTAGACCAGTACATTGGTGGTATCGAGCATGCGGTCATGCACTTGCTCTACTCTCGCTTCTTCCACAAGCTGCTGCGTGATGCGGGCCTGGTGGACAGCGACGAGCCATTCAAAAAGCTGCTCTGTCAGGGCATGGTACTGGCTGACACTTTCTTCAAAAATGATGAGAAAGGCGTCAAGCAGTGGATAGCCCCTACCGACGTAGACTTTGAACTGGACGACAAAGGTCGACTGATCAAAGCCACTCTCAAAGAGACCGGTGAAGCCGTTGAACATGCGGGCATGAGCAAAATGTCCAAGTCCAAGAACAACGGTATTGACCCACAGGAGCTAATCAACAAGTACGGTGCCGACACTATTCGCCTGTACACCATGTTTGCTGCGCCTCCCGAGCAAACTCTGGAATGGTCCGAAAGTGCTGTTGAAGGTGCTCACCGCTTCCTGCGTCGTTTCTGGAAACAGGTTTCCGAACATGTATCTGCTGGTGACACTCCTGCTCTGGACCGCAAAATCCTGAGCAAGGAACAGAAGAACCTTCGTCGTAAAACTCATGAAACCATCAAAAAGGTTTCTGATGATTGCGAGCGTCGTCTGACCTTCAATACTGCTATTGCTGCCATCATGGAATTGAACAACGCCATTGCCAAGTTCAAGGACTCCAGCGATCAGGGTAGAGCAGTTATGCGTGAAGCTCTGGAAGCCTCCACCCAGATGCTGGCACCTATTGCACCTCACGCCATGCACAGCGTTTGGAGCTCACTGGGACATGCAGAACCTGTCATTCAGGCTGGCTGGCCTACGGTAGATGAGTCGGCTCTGGAAAAAGACGCGATAACCATGGTTATCCAGGTCAACGGCAAGGTACGTGCGAAACTGGAAGTTCCAGCGGGCATGGATAAAAATGCCATTGAAAAGCTGGCACTTGAGCAGGAAAACGTGACCAAGTTCACTGAAGGCAAAACGCTTCGCAAGGTGATTGTAGTGCCGGGCAAGCTGGTTAATATTGTGGCCAACTGATCGGTTAACGACAGTAGCTCTTTAAAAAGGCCAGCTTATGCGCTGGCCTTTTTATTTGCGTCATTTGAAGAACCAATCAGCTCTTTGAATCCTTTACAGAGTTTCCTTGAATAAGGCTCCTTGATGGGACTCTGTTCAACCTCAGCCTCCGCAGCAATCGTTTCCGTTATCTCCAATGCTTCATTTAGCGCTTTAACTTTAGATGCCTGACAATTTAGGCGCATCGCCTTAGATAGTTCAAGAGAAGCTGGTGGAAATCCAAACGACATTAAAATGTATTGCATCAGCAAAGTAAAAGCTCTGCTGTTACAATCTTTGAATGGATGAATCTGAGACATTTCAGATATATGGCTTACTATCTCAGCAATCAGCATATCCTTACTATTCAACTTCGCTAAGCAGGAGTTAAGGCTATGAATAATGTCAATTAGTATCTCTTCGACACAATCAGAGTCCACAGTTTTCCGTCTTAATAAACAATTAAAGTCCTCACACAACAGCAGAGATATTTGCTGCATAAAAGCGTCCATCTGTCTTTGCAAAATAAATGGCAGCTGGCCAGGGTATTGATGTGCCTGAAGCGCAGTAAAATACTCCCTCATTTCTTCCCCCTCAGCTGTGGACGAAGTTATTATGTGCTCTAGAGCAGTGAACATTACTTGAGGATCCTCTCTGCACTTCAGAAGCTCAAGAGTGCTATCTACGCTCAGGGGGAAAGGCCTTAACGGTGGGTTAGATTCAAAAAGCAGAACAAACGCAGATCTTTCGTAATAGCAAGAATCAGGAACTCCAATATTATCACAATGTCGTTCATGTAGTGTTTGAGCCTCTATGACTCCCGATTGATCAAGAAAAATAACGTCTGTAAATTTACTATGACCTACAGGTAGAAAAAAACAATCAACTGGATATTTAATAATTTCACCAGGCTGATTGTTAATATCATGACCAGCAACCCTCGAATGCAGATCACGTATAAATTCCAGGTCAACCATGACTGGATCACCATTCTTCATACTCTGAAGCCTACTGATCACTAATTCCCATCCAGAAATAAAAGCCTCCATACAGCCTGGTTCTTTCTCATGGCAGGAGCGAACATTTTGCCCCCTCACTACCAGTTCTCCATCCATAAGCAGATGAACAAGCTTTCCCTCAGGGCAACGCTTAAGCCAATCTAAACCTTTCAAAGGATTGGAAGTCAGTGGATTGACCACTGACTGAGGAGCGGCAGTAGATATAGAGCGATGAGAAAGACAAGCGCCTTCAGAAAGTTCAACAGCAGAACTACTAGCGCCTAAATCTTTGGCATCTTCAGACTTAACATTCTCTGACTCAGAGGTGAGTTGTTGATTTAATATATTACCCATTACTCCATACATCACTGCATCCTTTCATTCATCAAGCTTTAAACGTTTTTTGAGAGTTCCTTCTCTGATCATTGCTCTGATCATTGCTCTGATACCGCCCCCTGGTCGTCGATCGTGGACTTCATTTCTCGACATACACTTTTATAGCTACTGTCATTATGATCATAGAGATAACCATGGAGATGCATCTGTTGATCGCGCGTAGTATTGGCTTCCAAAAGCTTTGTATCTCGCAGGCCCTCTTTAAGTGCCTCAACCATTTTCGTCTTGCTGAACATGGAGAACATTTCTGGCATTTCCAGAGTGGCTGGAGGAAAGCCATACGCCATGAGCAAATACTGCATGAGCAGGGTATAAGTTCGTCCATTGACCGACTTGAAAGAATGCAGCTGTTCCAGCTCAGCTACATGGCTGGTAACTGTCGCAAGCAACCCTTCCCTATTTGTGCACTTAGACAAAGATGTATTCAAACTCTCCAGCGTATGTCTGACCAACATCTCAGAAGACGAAGTCGGTACAGTAAAGCGGTGAATCACTTGACTAAAGTCTTTTCGGGTCTCTTCAAAAAACAGTTTCAAAAAGAGTCTCTGCTGACTTTCCTTGTCAGTAATAGCTGCAAATTTCTCTTTGTTTCCAATCTTGTAAGCTTGAAACATCCCGTTATAAAACATGTCAACGAAAGGCTTTAAAGCGTCCTTTTGGTGCAGTTGTTCATGGAGCGTTTTATAGAATGTCTCTGGCTCTGAGTGACATTCCATAAGCTTCTGCATTCTATCTGTCTCTATTGGAAGAAAAGCAGGGAAAGGCAATGACTTTGTTCTGATATACAAATAGAACGGTGTTCTGGACGCCACATCATCCTTGGCGATTCCTGCCAGATCACAATGCTTCTGATGCAGCTGATCCGCTTCCTGAATGCCTTCTTTATCGCAGTACCAGAAGTCAGAGTGATCATTGTGAGTCAGTGGAATAAAAAAGTTGGTGGGCGGCGTTGGACAATAAAGCGCTCCTTTAAAGCAATTAGCCGTGTGGCCTGCCACTATTCGATGAAGATCTAACAGGAACTCCAGATCTATTTTCGGTACTTCACCCGGCTTGAGCTCTTTCAGTTTCCGGATAATAAATTGCCAACCCCTGATAAGAGTTTTAAGACAACCCGGTTCTCTTTGCTCATAAGCATCAACCCCCTGCTCGCGACATAGAAGGGTGCCATCAACCAGCAACCTGGGAAGTTCCTGTTCCGGATATTGGCGAAGGCGAACCAGCCCTTCTTCAGCATTGGTACTCAAACCACTTTTCGAGCTAGAAAAAACCGCAGCCAATTGAGCTTTTCGGTGATGTATTTTCTCACCAGCTAATGACTTTTCCCTGTCAGACTGACAGTTCTCTGGCGGTAGGTCAGGAGTCGTCATCTCTTCTCGAAATTCGAGAGCCTGTGTTTTGTCAGTGGCTGATCCATACATGCAGGAAACCTCTTGCCCAATGCCTTTAAAGCCCTAAAAAGAACTTATTCAGACGTTGGACAAAAGAAAGCCCCGTGGATTCAGTATTTTGTTATGAGTAATAACACTGTGGTCAGGCGTTTAGCTGCCAGAGGTGAGTTTCAATCCAACAATACCCGCCACGATAAGCAGTACGCTGAGAATACGCAGCGCACTGGTGGGTTCATTAAACAGAACCGCACTGAGAAAGAATGTGCCAACAATGCCAATCCCTACCCAGACAGCATAAGCTGTGCCTACCGGCAAAGTTTTCAGCGCCAGTCCCAGAAAAACCATGCTCAGAATGATAGCCGCTACGGTGAGCACTGAAGGCAGGGGACGAGTGAAGCCTTCGGTGTATTTCAAACCTATGGCCCAGCCTACTTCCAAAAGACCAGCCAGTATCAGTAGAAACCAGTTCATAACCAGATCCGCTGTTATCGAGGTCGTCCCCGTTAGCAAGAAGAGAGGTAAGGTCGTCCTTACGTCATGATGGAAAGCAGAATATCAAAGCTTTTACAAACCATCATGAGCGCAGAAATTCATCTCCCCCAAGAGGAAGAGATGAATTTCAAAGCAGAGAGTATTCGAAATAGAAGAGGGGCATAAACGGACTGGGGCATTCAGCGCAGATAATCCACCAATGTCTTGAAAAGATTGTCTCGATCAATAGGTTTGGTTAAGTAGTCATCCATACCTTTTTCGAGAGCCTTTTTTTTCAACTCATCAATGGCATGGGCACTGAGTCCAATAATGGTGTGCTTTTCAAGCCCGGCTTCCTGTTCAAACTGCCTGATTGCTTCAGTGGCAGAGTACCCATCCATAACAGGCATTTCACAATCCATCAGAATCAGATCCCAGTTGTCCGGATTGCCCTTGTACTTATCCAGAGCTTCCTGGCCATTTTCTGCAAAGACCGGCTCAATATTTACCTTCTTAAGTAACTTCTTCAATACCAGTTGATTGGCGGGATTATCTTCTGCCACCAGCAATTTCTTATTGTTCAGTACACCTGACTCTGCGATTTGAGAAACGTCCATGATTCAACCTGTTTAAAATGTTTGCCTTACTTTCAGATTAGCGGTTAACCCACAGATTGCATTAATGATCCAGGATCAGGTTTCCTGTTGATAAGTCACAATACACCCCCATATACAGAGCAAATTAACGTTTAGCTCATTCTCCATCAGGTAATGATATGTCCCAGCCTATTCAGATCGTATGCCCTAAATGCAGCACTCCTAACCGGGTACCCAAAGAGCGTCTGAGTGACGGAGGCACCTGTGGCAAGTGCAGAAATAAACTCTTCGACGGGCAACCTGTAGAGCTTAATTCCGGTAATTTTAAACGATTTCTGGCTCAAACCGATGTGCCCGTTATAGTGGACTTCTGGGCTCCCTGGTGCGGTCCCTGTAAGGCTATGGCTCCCGCATTTGCAGAGGCTGCCCGGGAGCTTGAACCCAACGTCAGACTGGCAAAACTTGATACCCAGAAACACCAGCAGATTGCTGCTCAGTTAAATATTCGCAGCATTCCCACCCTGATTGTGTTCAGCAATGGAAAGGAAACCAGCAGAACATCAGGTGCCCTGCCTGCAGCACAGCTGAAAAAGTGGATTAAGAATGCTGCAAAAGGTCGCAGCTAATAAAACCAGAAGCGATAATAAATAGATCAACTATTCTCTTCGACTATTCTTAAGGAACGGCGGCAAAACAGCATACAGGGACAGTATGGGCTGGATCGATAAAGCCTCAGGCCAGGGTCCACAATGGATTCAACCTGAGGGAACCCAACAGGTTTCCAACGATGGCAGAGTCCAGGCGTTACGTGACGTCGTTAACAAGATGCCATCTTTTAAAGACCAGATGACCCCCAGAAGGCAGTCCATTTATGAACGAGGCGTGCAAGTTATGCCGCCAACTTCTAACAAACTGACCAGAACATCGCCCAAACCTCGCAGACCTGCACCACCGCCACCGGATCGGAAACCGGAACAACAATCAGGTATTAAGCAGAATTCTTCACACAGACCCAGAAGCCAGGTAGTGACCGAAAGACCCCTGGAAGCCAAAACGCTTTCAAGTCGAGCTATCAGCAAGCCAGCAACCCCCTTAACCAACACGTTACCTCAAGCGGCCTCTATACAGAAAGCAACCAGAAACCTTCTGGATCATCATCTGGCCAAAATATCGACCACGACAGACAAGCAGGCGCAATATCACCAGCTAATTGAATCCTTCAAGCCGAACTCTTGTGTTGAGGGAGATGATGAGTTCTCTGAAGTACAGGCAGCCCTTAGAGATGCGGCCCAGAAGCTGGGAAGTCCGGAACTCGCAGATGATCCTGCTGTAATGAAAGATCTGCAGAAACACTTTTACCGACGTCTGGTGACTGAAGGAGCAAAGCTTCTGAAGTCAGAAAGTCCCGGAAGAGAGGTTAAAAAAGCACCTCCAAAACCTCCCGTTCGCACCAGCTCATTACCCGGTTATGTACCTCCGTCAGAAAAAAGTACACAACCCTCAGGCATACAGAATCCCTCTGTCACACCACCTGGAGAGGAATCCATTCCCACTCTTGAAAAAGCGCCTTCAAAGCCTGAACAAAATTCATCTGATCCTTCCTCCTCTCAAGTCGAGTCCGAGCCTGTTACTCATATCAGTGAAATTTCTCTGCCAACTAAACGTCTGAGAAAGAGACAAGCAGCACTGGATGCACCGGCCAAATACATGTCCAAAAGTCTCGCCCGACACCAGGACACCCCCTGGAAAGAACAGATGCCTAAGTTCTTCACCCGCTATCTGCGAGCTATGGCTCTGACAGGTGCGTCAGAAAAAGCCAATGTCGACAAACAGTGGTATAACCATGAAGTTCCTGGTTCTTCTTTCTTCAGTAAAAACAGCAGCGCCTCGGATACTCAAAAAGAACTTCGTCACAGACTTGAAGACATTGCTTTTCAGGAAGGTAACTCTCTGACCGGTTTTTATCGCTTCTTTGATCAACATCAACTCGGCCGAAATGTTCGAATGGCGGCTGTCAGCCAGATGTTATTACCTCTGTCCGAACACGGCCACCTGGACCCCATGACCCTGCAAGATCTTGAACCCAACTCAGGGTCAGCCGTATCCCAATGGCTGAATCAACAGCTGGACGATATCTCTCAGCAGGAATACCAGAATTACACCGCGCTGTTGGGTGACCTGAAAGATAAAACACAAAGCAAATATAAGGTACACCTGGATGACACACCTTTTGGTGAAGTCCCTCTGGAAGATATTACCGTGAAGACTCATGGCGAAGGAGCATTCCGGGTAGCCCGAGTGAACAGCTTTCAATACACCCTCGATCATTGTACGCCCTGGTTGAAGTCGGCCCATCCAGTGACTGACAAGTTTGCTGAATTGCGCCTCAGAGACACGACAGGAGGAGCCAGTCAAAAGTTAACCGCTGGTCAGCTCGAAGACCTGAACAACCAGGCAAAGCAACTGTTAAACGAAATGAACCAGGTGAATATGAACAAAGTACCCAAAAGTGTTCAGGACACCATGGCTGCGGAAAAGAAAAGTCTGAAAAAAATCGTCGATAAATATCAACAGCTGGCTAAATAACCGATTAACTCGCACTCATACCTCTGAACTCACCACCGATATAACCCTAAGTAACCCATTGGATCAGATTCCTGCATCGCGTTTTTTACCATGAACTTCAGACTCGGCAAACTTGAAGTAGAAATGTATTTCAAAGGATTCACACCTTCTCTGAACATTCACTGGAATCTGTCTGAAACCAGAGCAAACAACCCTCACTTACCGACCAAAGCCTGGAAGTGGGAGATGTTGCTGCAACTGAGTTGTGCCAGATCCAACTTCAATTACGTGCTTGAGTTACTGGACTGCTATCCGGATTATGACGTCTCCATTGAACGATTTTCAAAAAACCTGACCACTGTCAGATTGTTGTCTTCACAGAGTCAGCAACTGGTTCAAGGCTGGTTGCAACGACAACTCATCAGACAGTTGTCACTCAATGCTTCACCTGATGACTTTCTGACATTGCTGCAGGCACTTCATCATCAGGATAAACGCTGGACTGAGGACATGATGCTCTGGATCTCTCATCAGCCAGCGAGATGGCTAGCCATTGATAACGGCAAAATGCTGTTTTTTTCTGCCTGTTTATACCGACTAAACGGCAATGAAGCAGAAGCTCAATGCGCTCTGGATAAAGCCAAAGAACTGATCCCAGCCAAAACGCCCTACTTTTCAGCAGCCTTCATACAACAGGATCAGAAGAAATAAGCTGACAGACTGCTCTCAGATACCGGAAACATGGCCGATATAAGCCACATCCCTTGCAAAACAGGGTGTCGTTTTAAGGTGTGACAGACCGGAAGAAACCATGAACAAAGCAGCTGAACCTATTGATAACGTTATGCTAGAAGACAGCAACAGCCCTTATCCGGGTTTATCAGAGAAAATGACGCGTGCCGAACTCAGCCAGAAGATCAAGGATGCTGTAGCCCAGAATCAGACGGAGCTGTTGGAATCACTGTTCTGCTTCATGCTGGTCAATGAATACTCGCCGGAACAGATTAATCAGGAGCTGGATTATATTCGCGCTAACAATCCAGCCATTCAGGACTCTCTTATTCGCTGGAGTGATGAGCCTAAAGAGAAAAAGAAACTGAAGATTGCCGGCAAAGCCGCTTTTGTCGGAGTGGTTATTCATCATGGGAACGGGAGCTTTGCGCCTGCCATTAAGGCCATAGAAAGGTTCAAATCATACAAGGATGCGCCCCATGAATTTGCCGATTTCATTGATGAACTTGAAATAGGCTCCTGGTTGGGCTTGTTGAACCATGAACTCGACAATCAGGTTCCACTCACCAATATCATGCGACAGCTTGAAGCCTTAAGATTGAAACACATCTGGTCCAAAGATCTGGCGCTCTTTGCCATCCCTGTCACTACGGCCTTTTTCCGTGAGCAATCCAGTGAAAAATTACTGGATGGAGACTTTATCGGGGCTTATCGTGATCTGGAACAAGCTTTGAAGCTTCCCGAAGAGGACAAGTCTGCTACTTATCAAGCTTATGCTGACTGTATTGTCCGACAGGTCAATGACCCCCTGTTCCGCTCCAGAGCAACCAAAGACGACCTGGAAAAGCTCAATGCCAAAATGGAATACCTGCATGAAGTAGACTTCTGGACACCGGAGCTGGATATCGGGCGCTTTCATCTCAAGAACATGATTGGTGAAATCTAGGAGTCTGTCAGACCACAGTAGCTGTTCACCTGTTCCACGATTTCTCTGGAACTTGAACCCGTCAGTTTTTTCAAAACTCGTAGCAGAAAGAGAAACTGGTCAGGCGTTGTCACAAACCTGGAGTCATTACGATCCGCCCGTGCCTGGCTGATCAGCTCTGCCAGCTTGGCCACTGCCGTTTCTTTCTCCAGCATACCTACTCCTTCAAGCAAGAGAAGGTTCATGACCAGAACCATTGTTCCTGATCTCCCCAACCCCGCCTGACAATGAATCAAAGGCGGCCTTCTTAGAGAAATAAGCTTTCGGCCAAACTTGATCATACGCTTCACACTTGAGTAGCCTGCAGCATCCGGCCAGTCGGTGACTTTGTAGAGCTTAACTCGAGCTGAAGATTCTCCTATTGCCTTAACTTTGAGTTTTAACCGCTCAAACTCTTCAGGAACATTCTCTGACCGGGAATGCCCCGAAGATTTTTTAGTGACAGTAATCGACCCACTGGTGATAACACGGCTTTTATCAGGAAAATAGTCTCCGCTGGAGCCTTCCTCATTAATGTTAACAATTACCGGAATCTGCTCTGTGCGAATAAAGTTCCAGAATGGAAAAAAATCGTCCAGAGTGGGCCGTGAGCAGACCCTGGCAATAATATCCCCCGGGTCACCAATATCATGGATATTCAGAACATTACCTGATGCCTGGCCTCCAGCCCTCTGGGGTAAAGGAACTGATTTAACAGACTCCCACAGAACACCCGAAGCGTCGTCCAGAGTTTCTGCTTTTTCCTTATCTGTTTTCTGCACAGTGCGCTCAGGGAGAGTGACCCCCTGAGAATCTGATGGAATCTCAGGGGAAACTAACTGCCTGCGACCCTCAACCCTAGACTTGGAAGCCCCTTCCTGAAGGGGAGGAACAATGGCCATCGGCTTATTATCAGGATTGATTCTGTCTATAACCCACCTCCTGTGGTTGGAGTGGCATTCTTTGTAATGCCCCTGTGTAAGCTATCGACGCCACCTGAGCAATTTCCAGATGCCAGCCGCTTTCTGGAAAGACAATTTCCTGCAGAAAACTTGCTTACTGCCTGATCCCCGCTTAGCATGGCCGTGTCAGATAAGATCTGACTAATTCTCAGGGCGGGGTGTAATTCCCCACCGGCGGTAATTGCCTGGATTTCAGGCAGAAGCCCGCGAGCGCCTGTTGTCTGGAACAACAGGGTCAGCAGATCTGGTGTGACTCCAGAGCCGACGGTGATAGTCCGGATGGGAGAGAATGAAGAGCAACCCAACAAGGTTGGCTCTGGATAACTTTATCTACCTGAAACAGGAATCATATTCCTGTTTTTGTTCGTTCTTGTGCCCTGATTCTGGTAAACCCGATATAAGAGCTTTTTCCATGAATCAGTCTTTATTAGAACCTTTTGGTAACCCACACCAGCGTGTAGAAAGAGCGGTTGATGCGCTTCGCAGAGGCGAGGGCGTTATTCTTGTGGACGATGAAAACCGGGAAAACGAAGGTGACCTGATTTTTGCCGCAGAAACCCTGACCGTTAAACAGATGGTCCTCTTGATCCGTGAATGCAGCGGTATTGTCTGCCTCTGCTTACCCGATGAGAAACTCAAAGCTCTGGACCTGCCCCCTATGGTTGAGGACAACTCCAGCAGTTATGGCACGGCCTTCACTGTCACGATAGAAGCCAAAGAAGGCGTGACAACCGGCGTATCCGCAGCAGACCGGGTCACGACTATCAAAACCGCGATAAAAGACGATTGTCGTCCTGAAGAGCTGGCCCGACCAGGCCATGTATTCCCGTTAAGAGCGCGACCCAACGGGGTACTGGACAGAAGAGGCCATACTGAAGGAACTGTCGAGCTTCCTGTTCTGACTATTGAAGATCTGGCCAGCTATCGTCTGGGTCAGTTAAAAAGAACCGCCTAATTTTCAAACATACCTTTCATTGCCGGAATCAGAAGCGCCTGCATGCGCCAAGGCTCTGGCGACAGCCGACTCATCACTTTCAGAGACCAGATAATTCCCATCAGAAACACTGCCAGTTGTTGACAATCAGCACTTTGGGAAAGATCACCTTCAGACTTGGCTCTTTCAAGTACTTCTGTAAAACATTGTTCCATTCTGACCAGCAACTGGCTGACCAGATTGCAAACATTGTCATTTAACCCTGACATTTCCAACAGTGTATTAATCAGCAGGCAACCATCCGAAGTACATTCACCTGTCGCTTCAAAGATCATGTGCTGCAAAAGGGACTCAACCCCTTCTTTTGCGGTGAGGCTGTTATTAATGTGCTGGCGTACATTTAATTCCAGCTCATTGGTATAGTGCTCCAGTGCTGCCAGCAATAATCCTTCTTTATTACCATAGGCACTGTACAAACTCCCGGGACGAACCCCTGTCACCTTGACCAGGTCGCTTACGGGTGTGGCCTGGTAGCCCTGCTTCCAGAAAAGGTGCATAGCCTGGGCTGTCACCTTCTCTTTATTGTACTGCTGTGGTCTGGCCATGACCGAACCTTCTATAAGTATTTATACTGACCCACTTATTTATAGACGGCACCGTATTGCTTGCAAGATCTTTTTACTCAAAAGCCAACATATTATGTTCTATCAGGATGGGTGATCAGAACGAAATCAACCAAAGCGTCTCTGACCATGGCTCAAAATAAAAGGAGTTTCTCTACAGCCGTTGATAAGTCTAATGAAAACCATCTTGCTCTATGGTTTATTGGCACTGTCTCTATTTTCGCTTCTTCCAGAGTACAGCTGTGCTAAAACAATTTACCTGTTATTACCCTGCAATAAAGTTCTGGTTATAAACCTTAAGTCCCGCTTAACGATCTGAAGAAGTAAGACAGAATGAACTGAAAGGAGCGCCCTCTGTGCTGTTCAGGCAAAATACCTGTATTAATAACAATGCACTTGCAAGGTGCTACACAGGGACGCT
>NZ_JBPCXO010000528.1:0-21683 GCF_051008435.1 Endozoicomonas sp.
CTGATGGCTGGTCAGTGTCGAAATGGCATCAAGAAATGCTTTGAAGAGAGCATATTGCATAACAGCATCCCTAAAAGTAGGTGACTGCTGCATTATAGTTCAAACAACAGATAAGACGAACTTAGCCCTTTGAGTACTTGATAATCTAGCTATTAATTTACCACGTATAAGAACTCCTTTCTTGAAGCCCCTATACGTTTAGTTTTATTATTTATAAATCTTTCTTTAAATTTTTATCAAAAAAAGCAACCATCTCCTTATACAATTCTTTTCTGTTTTCCATTTTGTAAAAACCGTGTCCTTCGCCTTTTTTGGTCAGCCACTTATATTCTTTACCAGCATGATCCAGCTTAGACTTCAGTTTTTTTGCATGATCAAAGTGTGCTCGAATATCCTCCTCACCATGAATGATAAAAAGATCAGCTTTAATTTTATCAACTTGGTAAGCAGGCGAGAATGCCATTAGTTCTGCCTTATCTTTGCCAAGGACCTTTTTAAGATAGTTCTCACCTGACTCTCTCCCTGGAATATCTCCTTTCTCGTACATCATTTCCATATCGTATATACCAACATACCCAATCGCACACTGATAAAGGTCAGGCTCTTTCACCACACTCATCAGCGATGCATAACCTCCATATGATGCACCATAAATACAAATACGATTTTTATCCGCTACACCTTCAGCAATAGCCCACTGAGTAGCATCGGTCATATCATTAATCATTTTACCGCCCCACTGGCGATAACCAAGTTTTTCAAATCTCTCGCCATAGCCACCGCTTCCTCTGAAATTAACCTTTAAGACGGCGTAACCTTTACTGGCCAAAAACTGTACATCTGGATCATAAGTCCAGTAGTCTCTAGGGCCATGAGGTCCACCATGAGGAATAATGATCATTGGAAGACCCGCCTTCTGGCCAACCGGTAAGGTAAGGTAACCGAAGAGTTCCACTCCATCACGAGCTTTCATACTAAACGCTTCAGTTGCAGCTAACTCTTTATTTTCGAGCCATGGCATAGCCGAAAACACTTTCTCTAAGCTCTGTTTCTCAGTATTAAAGAGATAGAAAGTACCGGGATTTTTTTCAGAATTCACATAAAGAATGGCCTCTTTTCCATCCCATGTCCTATTAATAAAGTTAATCTCTGAATGGGGAAAACTCTTCTGTAGTGAAGGGTACCACTTACTGACTGGATCTTTGTTATCAAGTACAATTACTTTGCTGTAGTCTGGCGTTAAGTGTATAGCCTGAGGATTTCCACGCCAAGCTTCAACTGAATCAAGGTCTACCCTGGGGTTTCGATAAACAAGACTGGTTTTTTTACTATCGACATTAAAAGCAAAAAGAGCTTCTGTATCTATCTTAGAGCCACTTACTTCCTGTCTCGAGGTGAAAAAAAATGATTTACCATCAGGAGAAAATGAGATCAGGTTTATACCATTATTGTGATCTTCAAACCTTTTAAGCAACTTCCACTTATCACCATTACTTTCACGATAGTAGAACTCATTATAATTCAGTCCCCCTTCACTAACGTTGGATGTAGCAACTCGAATCTGCCCCTCTTGGTCCGCAAGTAATTCACCAAAGTCACCAGGTGAGCGAGCAACCCTGACCTTTTTACCTGTGTAAATATTCAGCTTGTAGGCAGTCACGCGATTCGAGGCATCCTGATTAAGGGGAGTAGAAGCAATCAGAATACGCTTTGGATCTTCTGGTAATATATCCAGAAAAGACATTCTCTCAACGGTAGGGTTTACTGCTAAACCACTTTTAGACTGGTAGCCAAAGATCAACTTTTTACGGCTCCCATCGGCATTCATAGCAACAACATTACCTGTATTAAAAGGAGCCTCCAATCCACCCGCCTTACGATAAACGGAAGCAACAACCCTTTCGTCACTCACCCACCTAACTCCACCTGGCTGCTCTCGACCAGTGAAACTAAGGACTCCAGTAACGTCCATTGTTTTTCTATCAATAATAACAACAGTATTTTTACCACTATCCTCTACGGTTGCGGAAAAATACTTACCATCCGGTGAAATTTTGATACTTCGATATTTACTTGGAGTTACTAGGTCATCAATCGAGGGTTTTTCTATAGCGAAAGAGAAACTTACGCTAAATGCTGTTAATAAAAGTACGGAAAGCACTTTCTTATACATAAACAATAATTCCTTTATCTTATAATCACGATGAAAAATATCAGAAACCAACCTCTATATTGCACCTGATATTTTTAATTCCATGACAATCGTATTAAATACACCAAATAAAAAATATTTCATCTCCTACGAAAAACAGTATGCAAATATTTGAAAACATTAAAAAATGAAATCCCCCCCTTCCCACCCAGAATAGCTCTGGATGGCAGTTAGAGGGAAAGGGGGGAAACTTTCTAAATCACTATTCAAATCATATTTATCAACCGCTCTTCAAATCCTGTTCCAAAAACCCAATCCAGGAATTGGCTCGACCACGACTGCTCTTTATTTCAGTAGCCTTGCGCATCAACTCCAAAGACTTTCGAGTATCTCCCAATTGATAATGGGCCATCCCCGACAAAAACAACATCTCACCCGTATGCTTATCTTTCATGCCTTCTGCTGGATCAGCTGCCAGCTTCAACAACTCATCGAAACGTTCAGATTGAGCCAGCATACGCCCCAGCTTCAATTGCAAATCAGCATCGCTTTTGAGTGCTAATGCTTCATAAAAAGCATCAACAGCCTTACGAGACTCTTTGGCATGAGACCAGAAGTTCGCCAGACGCTTATAGTTGTCAAAGTTTGCTTCAACAGCTCCCTTGTCCAGCCCATCCTGATAAACAAGACCTGCTTGATAAGGCACTCGGCGGTAAGTTAAAAAATTAGCCAGCTGAGTGTAATCGCTTTCCTTCTCATATAGACCGTGTCGGTATGCAGCTCGCAGAGCAGCCAGAGCTTGACGATCACGCTTGATAGACATATTCATGCCAGAAAGCTGCTGCCAGTACTTCTTCTTCTGCGGGGCTATCTTAACCAGAGTTTCCAGCACTTTAATGGCACTGGGAATATCCTTTAGCTCATAATGAGCAGCCAGAAGCAATGTGTACCAGGACTCTGGTGGCTCTTTTGAAGCCTCTATAGCCTTGGTCGTTGGCTCTATCACATTCTCCCACTGATTCAGGCGAGAATAACCATTTGCCAGCATGATCCAGGCTCTTGCAGGGATAGACACACCTTCTTCAAGATTTGACATCCACTCCAGCAAAACCTCTACACCTTCCTTATACTCACCTTTCATCATCAAAAGTTGAGATAAGTTGTAGCGCACTTGCTGGGCTGCAGGTAAATGCAGAGCATCCTCAGACAATGATGCTCTAAAAAACTTCAAAGCCTTATCAAATTGCTCCTGGTTGGCATACACGACACCGAGCATTTGGTTAACTGCTGCCTTATCGTATTTACTACCGCTTACCTTGCTTAGTACATGTTCCAGACTGGCCTGAGCCGCAGAATAATCATCTTCTGCTAATTGCTCCTGAGCCTTGGTTAAGTACTTATAGGTAATATTTCTAAGCTCAGGCGCTTTTTTGGGTGCTGCAAATGCAGGTGATGAGAGCGCAATACTCGATGAAAGAGCCATCAGAGCGAGCACAGCATTTATTTTTCTCATTCGCTATACCTCTTTAATGGTTAATCGAGATTAAACTCATACGGCAGTTCAAAGACCTTACTCATCACAGGCTTTCCATCTTGTGTTGCAGGCTTGAACTTCCACTTCGCAGCAGCTTTCTTTACAAACTTTGCAAACCCATACCCTCGCGGCTTTTCCTTCAAAATTTTCAGATCAACAACTCGACCTTGAGGATTCACTCTATAGGTCATAATTACTAACCCAGTCTGCCCTTTTTGAAGCGCCTTTCTCGGGTAACCTGCATTAAACTGGTTCAGAGGAACTGGGCCACCATCACTAGTTCTTCCGCTTGATGCAAAGCTTCCTGCTCCATTACCCACTGCCAGATCAAGATCAACATCCATCTTCGGAATGTCCATTTTGACCTGCTCGATCACCGGTTTGTCCACCTGTTGGGAAATTTTCATTTCCGGAGGAGGTGGCGGCTTTTTCGGCTGTGGCTTGGGTATTTCCCTTTTCTTTTCTTTAATGGTCTCAGGTCGCTGCAACCGGATAAATTCGCTGATGCGAGTATCATCGGCATTTACCAGTTCATGCCTATTGCTGTTTACCAGCGCATTCATGACGGCAAATAAGCCCAGTGCGACAGCAAAGCCAAGACCCAGAGATATCAAATAACGCATGGGTGCCTCCAGCCTTACTGCTCTTTCGCTGAGATCGAGATACTGTAGACCCCTGCCAGCCTGACCTGATCCATGACTTCCACTACGATCCCGGATTTGGCTTCCTTATCCGCCTGGATAACCACAGCCCCTTCCGGATTCTCAGCTTTCAGTCGCTCTACGTTGGCACGAACAGCGCCTACTTCAACTCGACGTTTGTCGATCCAAACCGCGCCAGTGTCACTCACAGCAATCATGATATTGCCTTTTTTGACTACCTGAGCAGAGTTTGCAGTAGGCCTGTTTACATCAATACCCGCTTCCTTAATAAACGACGTTGTCACAATGAAGAAGATCAACATGATGAACACGATGTCGAGCATCGGGGTCATATCGATTCCTGCATCTTCCTGAGCGCCGTTACTGTAACGTCTTCTCATTTTTCATTCCTCCCATCCCTGAAGGGTTGTCACAAATGTCTGTGAAGCTCTTCTAAACAGTTCAGTTGCGACACACCCTTATGACTGCGGATGAGTAATAGTTATTCTTCTTTGAGCTCAAGGCTGATTCTCAAGCTCAAGGCCGCTTAATGCTGTAATGAGTCTGAAACCTGATGCGTTGCCCGGTTTGCACGTTTCTCCAGCAAGGCACTGAAATAAAGGCCAGAGAGTGCAGCAACCATACCTGCCATGGTCGGGATAGTAGCCTTTGAGATACCTGATGCCATAGCCCTTGGGCTGCCTGTCCCGGTGACGGCCAGTACATCAAATACTGAAACCATGCCGACGACCGTTCCCAGCAGACCCAACAGCGGACAAAGCGCTATCAGAGTTTTGATCATGGGCATCCCACGATTCACACTCAGAGAGACTTCAGAAATCATGGCCAGTCGAATCTTTTTGGCGTTCCAGGACAGTTTGTCTGTTCTGGCTTCCCAATCGCCCATGGTTTTCTTAATCAGCTTTGGGTACTCAGTGAAAAAGTAGAGATATCTCTCAATCACCAATACCCAGAGCAGCAGGGTCAGCACAAACAGCATCATCAGTACATCGCCGCCCATGCCCAGAAAACGGCGGATGGATTCGAGCTCTTCAATTAACCAGAGCATATCCAACTCCTCCCTCTCTTATGAATGGACGGGTTGCGCGTCCTGAGGACTTACAGAAGACTTCATATTACGAGCACCGGTATTCAGATCTTGTTCCTGGTGCCTGGCAATAAAGCCAGCACTTTGTTCTTCAAGCACCTGAATCATGCGACGGCTCTTGGTTTGTACCAAACTATGGGCAAACAAGGTTGGAATAGCCACAACCAGACCCAGCATGGTCGTTACCAGTGCTTCAGAAATACCGTTAGCCATCAGCTTCGGATCACCGGTACCAAACAGGGTAATCGCCTGGAAGGTTGCAATCATACCCACCACGGTACCCAACAGACCCAGCAAAGGAGCAACGGAAGCAATCAGCTTAATGGAGCCCACACCACGTTCGATGGAAGGTGCAGAACGCATGATGATCTCATCCAGTTTGAGCTCCAGGGTTTCCAGATCGGATTCACGGTTGTCCTGGTAAGTCTGCATGATCTCACCCAGAGGATTCCCCTTGATGACTTGCTCAGACTTCTGCTGTTTACTGACACCCAGGCCGATACGGGTCAGGTTCAGATAGCAGAACAATGCCAGGAACATACCCAAGGCACCCAAACCAAGAATGACATAACCAACAACGCCGCCCTGATCGATACGCTCAGTTACGCTAGGACTCTGAACCAACAGAGAGAGAATCTGGCCACGAGATGGATCAACGTAGAAAGGAACAAACCCGGCTGTAGACTCTTCCAATCCTTCTACAGAAGAAAGGATGGAAGAGTCAGGCTGACGAGACAGTTCCTGGAACTTACCCACAGCAGGTGAGTAGTTCAGGTATTTACCATCAGCAATAGCATTGAAGGTACCCACACGAATAATGTCTTTTTGGGCTTCATTACCTTCACCGTATACGACAGTTGCAGGCATTTTAACCACACGACCCGCTTCTACCATTTCCTGTAGAATTTCGTGCCAGAAATTTTCGAGCTTAGCAGTGGTTGGCAGCTTTTTACTCTCAGCCATCTCCGCCATAAAAGCAGTACGCTCAGGGTATTGAGCGGTAATCATAGAGGCTTCAAAGATACCTCTGTTATCACCGGCAAACTGACGTACAACACCAAACAGCTCTTTCAATTCGCCCGAGCGAATATCGAGCGTGTTTTGAGTTTCTTTCAACTCCTGCTCATTGAGGTCAGATTGCTTAAGGAGCTTATCGCTCAGTGTTTCCTGGGCTTTCAACTCAGCTTTTGCATCTGCCAGCAACTGTTGCTGGTTATTTTTCTCACTCAGAAAGCGAGCTTCGCGAGCTCGGTTTTCACGACTTTCTGTAACACCGTCTTGCTTGATTTTATCGAGCAGGCCTTGCAGAGCCTTCAGCCCATTGTCGGCTGTCAGCCCTGTTTCTGCCGATGCTGGAGCAGCAATACCCACAGCCCCCATTCCCATAAAGACAGTGATAGCAACTGGCTTAATCGCCTTTTTCAGATTATAAAAGGAGTTTTGAAGGTACTTCATTACGCATCCTCCGCTGTACGAACAGGCAGCTTGATCAGGTTATGCGGCGCCTGTTTGCGGGCAATTTTCAGGCCCTGATTTACACCGGCACGATAACTCTCTGGCAGGACTTCCCATTGACGGGTTTCCTTATTCCACTGACCGGTTTCAGCACCATCCAGTGATTGATAAAGCAGAGCTACACGACCAATGCGGAGGAAGTTATAAGTACGGGTATCATCGCCCTCACCCAGACTGGCTTCATAGGCTTCAATAGTGCGGCCGAAGTCAGTTTCAATCTGGTAGGACTCGAGAATCTTGCGGTATTTTTCTGAAGTAGTAACGTTTGGACTGTCCAGTGTTTCACTCAATCGAGCAACACGATCACGACGTTCTTTCATCTGGAAAGGAACATCCAACTCAATGAACTCTTCCAACGCTTCGACCATTTTCAACATGAGAGGGGTAATCTCAATATTGGTTTGGTCCAGAGTTTTGATTTGCTCCAGCATGGATTGAATTTCATTTTGCTGGGCATTGACCACTTTTTGCAATTGACGGTTGTAGACTTTGAGCGCCTCAACCTGACGAATCACACCTTTATAATCAGCCAACAGATCCTGAGTCTGGTTAGACAATTTGTCTACCTTGACCTGAGAGACCTGAGAAGCCTTGTCAGTTTTTTGCTGAGTGGATAACGCACTGGAAAGAGGATCTTCTGCCAATGCAGCGGGGGATAGTAATGAAGCCGACAACGCAGTACTTAATGCAAGTACGCTGCACAGGCTTTTAACCTTGTGAGTTTTTATTTTCATTGTAGTCATGGACTGCCATTTCCCATGAGGGTTTTTATTATCTTATTTTTGGAAAAGGTGGGCACTGTTAAACAGTACCCACCCGATGGATCAGAATGTGTAATTCACCTTACCATAAATGTAAGTACCTACATTACTGTGAGTACTCTGCTCAATACCTGAGCTATCTCCATCAAAGAATGGAGCCAACTCATCGGTAACATTGTCCACACCAAAGGTCAGCTTGGTATTTTCAAAACCTGTATAAGCAACCTGCAAGTCAAGCGTGTAAAGTCTGTCAACTTTCTTATGCTCGAACTGATATGGCTGCTCGTAAGAACTGGTGTAGTTAACTACAGCAGTATTAGTAAAGTCGCCCTTATTCCATACAAAGAACAGCTTGGATTTTGTGCGTGGACCAGAGCCTGAGAAAGATCCGGCAGTACCCGTCAGGTCATCAACACCACCGTTGCTATTACCCAACTTGTAAGTTTTGATAAAACTCGTCTTGTAGCGAGTTTCCAAAGTACCGTGTGCAGCCAGATCCCATGTATAAGCAATCTCTGCGTCCAGACCATGAATCTCTTGTTGCGATACGTTCACGTATTGATTCGTGATGTACTCAATACGACCAGTATCAGGATTACGAACAACTGCATCACTTCTGTCATCTATCAAAGTTTGAGAGCTACGCGTTGTTATCAGGTTAGTGTTACGAATTTTGTATGCATCCATTTTGATCTCAAAAGAATCAATAGGCTCCCATACAAATCCGATATTATAGGTCTCCGCTTCCTCAGCTTCGAGATCAGCGTTACCAGAGCGTACAACCTGATACTGCTTGGCTTCACATTTATAGTCATCAGATGGGTCGTCTGTACAACCTGCTGTATCTTCAAGGTCAACGTAGGATACTGAGTTACCACCGAACAACTCTGGCAAAGTAGGCGCTTTAAATGCAGTACTGTATGAACCACGGACTACTACACTATCGACAGGCTGCCAGCGGAATGCAAACTTAGGATCAAATGTGTTACCGAAATCGGAGTATTTTTCAGCACGCCCTGCAATCTGAATCTCTACATCTTCATGAACCGGAATCGCAAATTCTGTGTAGAATGCTTTGATATCACGATCGCCTTCAGCACCAGTACCTCCAGAACCGAGGATAGCTCTCTGTTCAATCAGAGGATCAGGAGAGTCTTTAATACTTTCCTTCCGGTATTCTGCTCCCCACGCAAGATAAACGTCACCAGCCGGTAATTCAAATACCGGCATAGAGGCATTTGCAGTTGCAAAGGACATTTTAGAGTCAGCTTCTCGTGACAGACTAACACGGAAGCCATCAATGACAGACTGATCGTTACTGGTCGGAGTCAACGGGTTATAAGAACCATCATCAATCGCATCCAGCATATTCTGGTAATGGATGTAGTTTCGCCCATCGTTAACAACTTTGTTCTGGCTATAACCAACAGAAGCATCCCAGTCAATATCTCTTTCACCAAAGCTAAGAGCACCAGTTAACCCCGTAACAAACCGATAAGTTTTACTATCAATCGAGTTCAGACGCTGACCTACATCTGCATAGCGGCTGTATACCTGAGCATCCTGTCCATAAGGATTATTTGGGTTGCTGGCAGGCAGATCCAGTGGCAAACTACCAACGGGTGAAAAGTGTGGTGTTGGGGCAGAGACCGTGTCTGTTTGGGTCCGAGCGTATGCCAACTCAACAAAACCGCTGACACTCTCATTAAAGTCATGATTAATGCTGCTCAGGATTCCATAACGCTCAGATGGCGGAATATACTGCAACTGATCGTTATAGTTGAAACGACAGCCATTACCCGTAGGATCGTTACATATTGAAGTGTCATCCGCAAGGACAACACGAGGATATATAGACCTCGAACTTCTCCAGTTGATCCCGCCATTAGCTGACTGATCTGCATCAGCCATATTTTGGCGATCCCTCATCATAATATCTTTCTGGTTATAGTAGTCTAGGGATACCATGACATTGGTATCACCAAATGTCTTACCAGTAACCAGATTAAGCTGACCTTTCTGGCCGTCACTGTCGTTGGTTGATCCATAGCTAACAGCGACTTCATTTCCTTCAAAGTCCTTTCTCAGAATAACGTTGATTACACCAGCAATGGCATCCGATCCATAGATAGCAGATGCGCCATCCTTTAGAACTTCAACACGATCAACGGCGCTGAGTGGAATGGAGTTAAGATCCACGCCTGTTTCATTAATATTCTGAGCAAAACCAAAGTTGGCAACACGACGACCATTCAGAAGAACGAGTGTGCGGCTAGAACCAAGACCACGCAATGAAACAGAAGCCGAACCAGGAGCAAAGCCATTGGTAAAGCTCTCGTTATAACTGTCAGAACCATTTTCGGTCAGACCACGGAGCACGTCAGAAACTGTAGTAGCTCCTGTCAGCTCAATGTCTTCACGGGTTATAATGGTGATTGGTGCTGAACCTTCTGCATCCACACGAGAAATCCGAGACCCGGTCACCTGAATCTTTTCAAGCTTTTCAACTTCTTCTGCAATGGCGAGTGTAGAGCCAGCAGAAGCCCCCATAGCCACGACAATGGCCGTGCTAAGTGCAGTTCTTCTGAACATGTTATTATTTTTCCTTGCTATCCACTTATAGTGTTTATTATTGGCCAGCTTGAGCTTTTGGCTCCTTGCCACTACACCGCCATTCCCGGCAGGCGACCTCTGGACTGTCTTTCTATCGATCAAATCAGACACTTGATCGAGTGCAGACACCTGAGGTATTCCCTATAAAACGCAACGGCTAATACCCATTCCCCAACGGGTTTAATACATCAAAGGGGCTCCAGCCCAGGAGAGCTTCAGCCTTAATAGCCTTCCGCTCTTAGCCCGCTCAGGGCTGTATTACCTGTTCCATCACAGCGAGTAATAAAACTGGCATTTATTTGCCGATATTTTCCGGCTTGCCTATAAAATTTTTTACAGGAAAACATCACTGCTCTGCGATTTAATGAGATTAAAAAGCAGCCTTAACAGACTATTATTCAATCAACGCTGGGTAGAAAGAACTCCGTATTGATTACTTCCCGTAATGCCTTTTCGGATCATACGACTGTTTCAAAAATGTGACGCAGTGTGAATTTAAATCTTTTCAATACGTAAAATCAACAATAAATATTGGTTAAATTTTAAGCGTAGTAATTAAACACTGAAATGGACTTTGGGCGAACAGGCTATAGACCACAGAAATCAAGGGCTATAGCCTATTCTTATACGTAGTTTATTAGATGAAAAAATATCAAAAGAGATTATTAAACTGTGACTTCCTTCACGAAACCCAAATCATCAATTAAACCTTACAATTTCAATATAAAAATAAATTTAACTTATTATGAATTTTTATTCATTTGTTTAGTATTTTTGGTCAACCTGTATCGTTTATCCAGTTTAAATAAAGTTGAATTGATAGTGACTTGAAAAAAGTTATGAAATAGAATTTTTCATCTTTATCAAACAGCATAAACAGCCATGAGCGAAGAAAAATATTTTGCGCCACCCTTGAGTATAAAAAATGACCAGCAAAATATTTTTCACGGTAAACAATAAACAAACGATTAATTCAAAATGGACTGAATTAACTGGTCAGTTATCTGCGCAATTAATACACGACAGCTCAGATTCTATACAGACCCTACTGCAACTGTAATTTATGGACAAAATTCAGACAATAAATTTGCATTGCAAGCGTTTAACAGATAAACCCATCTGCTTTGCAAACAATGCAATAAGCCAAAAGCAAGGATGTTAACACTCATGACTAATCCGGTTGAGTGCCCATACAATAGAGAGTGCCCGTCGCAATGAACTATAAAAATATCGTTGGCACCCGCCAGCCAAAACCATTCAAGCGAAAAGCCTTAGCGGCTGTGATTACAGCATCCATAATGATGACAGGGTGTAGCCAGCTCACATCCGAGGCAAAAAACGCATCGTCGTTTTTTAGTGCACAGCCTCCCACACACTCTCAATCTCTTCCTACGGTTAATATCCCTTACAAGAAGTTTGTGCTGGATAACGGATTGACTGTTGTTGTTCACGAAGACAGAAAAGCACCTGTCGTAGCGGTGAATGTCTGGTACAAGGTTGGCTCAAAAGATGAGCCTTTTGGTAAGACTGGGTTTGCCCATCTGTTTGAACACTTGATGTTCAATGGTTCAGAAAACTTTGACCAGGATTTCTTCGTGCCCTTCCTCAGTGCTGGCGCTACGGATATGAACGGCACCACTAATAATGATCGCACCAACTATTTCCAGACAGTCCCCACCCAGGCTCTCGACATGGCACTCTGGATGGAATCTGATCGAATGGGCCATTTCCTGGGAGCTGTCACCCTGGAAAAACTGGACATTCAAAGAGGCGTTGTACAAAACGAAAAACGTCAGGGAGAAAACCGTCCCTATGGCAAGTCCTGGGGTCAAATGGCAGAAGATACCTTCCCAGCAAGCCACCCGTATTCCTGGTCAGTGATTGGCTCTATGGAAGACCTGGATGCTGCCAGTCTTGAAGACGTAAAAGGCTGGTTTAAACAGTATTACGGACCGTCCAATGCGGTCATTGTCCTTGCTGGCGACATCGATGAAAAAACAGCAAAAGAAAAAGTGGGTAAATACTTTGCCGACATCCAGCCCGGACCTCCCCTGAGTGTACCAGGTGCCTGGGTAGCCAAGCGTACAGGCGAGAAGCGTCGTGTGATGCAGGATCATGTTACCCAGCCAAGATTGACCCTGAGCTGGAATATCCCTGAAGACGGTAACAAGGAAAACATGGAGCTTCAGGTGTTGGCTTCGATTCTCGGCGGAGGTGAAAACTCCAGACTCTATCAACGTCTGGTCAAAGAAGAGCAGCTGGCGACTGATGTATCAACCTTCGTTTACTCAAGACTTCTGGCAGGACAAATATACATCAGCGCAGACGCTAAACCGGATGCCGATCTTCAGAGAATAGAATCCATTATCCGTGAAGAGCTGGATAAGGTGTTGCAAGAAGGCGTGACTCAAGCTGAATTGGATCAGACTCGTATCCGTTTTACCGCTGACTTTATTCGTGAAACAGAAAGAGTTGGAGGGTTTGGCGGAAAGTCAGACATCCTGGCCTCTGGTGAGGTTTATCATGGCAACCCCGGCTTTTATCAAGTCTCCTCTAAGCAACTGGTTGAGGCCACTCCCGACTCTGTTCAGGCCGCTGGTGAAGAATGGCTGAGTGACGGCGTCTATGTGCAAACCGTTTTGCCTTATACCAAGTACACAGCAGCCAGTGAAGGTGCAGACAGAAGTCAATTACCCTCTGTAGGTGATGGCAAGAAGTTGGATCTTCCTGAAATTCAGCGTGCTGAATTGAGCAATGGGATGAAAATCGTTCTGGCTAATCGCACCAGCACCCCGATGGTTTCCATGCGCCTGCAGTTTAATGGAGGCCTATCCAGCCACCAGAATTATGGCCCAGGTGTTCCTGGTTTTACCCTGGAGATGCTTAAAGAAGGGAATGACAAACTGGACAGTGCAGCGCTTCAAACTCAACTGGACAAGCTCGGCACCACATTGTCGACCTCCATCTCCGGAGATCAGGCATCTGTTAGTATGAGCAGCCTTTCCTCTACACTGGCTCCCAGTCTGGAAATTCTGACTGAAATGGTCACTGCTCCCGGATTTGATCAGAATGATATTGATCAACTGAAAGGACAAAAACTACAGCAGATTGGACAGGAGAAAACCACTCCCACGTCTCTGCTTCAGAGAGAGCTCCCTCATGTGCTCTATAGCTCCGACCACCCTTATGCTACCCCCGCTACAGGTTCCGGTAATACAGAAACTCTGAAAACCATGGAACGAAAGACAGTTGTCAGCTATTACAATGATTGGATCCGTCCGGACAATGCCACACTCTTTTTAGTCGGTGACGTTAACCTGGATCAGTTAATGCCGATTCTGGAACAGAACCTGGCGACCTGGAGCGCACCTGAAAAGGCTATCCCTCAGGTGAGTTTCCCTGAAATTGCACAACCTACTCAACCCAAGGTTTATCTGATCAATCAGCCGGATGCCCAGCAATCCACTATTGCAGTGGCTCAGTTACTGCCCGAACTGTCTTCTGATCAGCTGGATGAAGAGCTGTCTTTCAGTGTCTTCAATGACCTGCTGGGAGGCGAGTTTACCTCTCGAATCAATATGAACCTTCGGGAAGAGAAACGCTGGTCATACGGAGCCCGTTCATACAGCAGGGATACCAAAGCCCAGAGACCTTACCTGATTAGGACTTCTGTTCAAACGGACAAAACCGGTCCTGCACTGGAAGAAATCCGTCATGAGTTGAAAGCCGTATTTAGCAACGAGATGGCTTCTACCGATGAAGTGACTCGCTATCGCGATAACCGCCTCAAGGAACAAGCAGGTCGTTTTGAAACCAATGATCGTCTGCTGAATGCCATCAGTCGTGTAGAAACCTACAACCTCCCAGAAAACTATTTGGAGCAATACGCTGACCTGCTCAAGGGCATCAATACCGAGTCTGTTCGTGAAGCCGGAGACAAGCGCCTCGATCCGGAAACCATGATCTGGATGGTCGTGGGTGATCTGGAAAAAATCGAGAAAGAAGTCCGGGAATTGGGATTGGGTGACGTAGTGATACTGCAACCCAAGGGGTAAACAGCAAGCGGTGGGAAAACTCTCACCGCGTTTCAGAATGACACCTTTACTGATCTAGACTAACCTTCTCTCATTCCAGTCAGGAGTCAGTATGGAAAAATCATTATTTTCTGAGCTAAAAGCTATTGGTGTGGACGAAGAGACTGCGGCACATGTTCAAGCATCCTTAAATGGAGAACGCTTTGCATCGAAGAACGATCTGTTAGCCATGCAAAAGCTGATTTATGAACAGAGTGAAAAAGTGATGAACGGCTTCACCAATCTTAAGAGTGAAATCAGTGGTGTCCGGACTGAGCTAAAAAGTGAGATTTCGGACGTAAGAACAGAAATAGGCGGAATGCATCGCCAGTACTGGATAACATTTGGGGGATTGATCACAACCATCATCAGTGTTTTTGCTGTGAACTGGTACTATCACTTGTGACTGTTGAGTGCCTGCGAAGAGGAGATAAGGGAGTCATTTTCCTCATAGAAATGCTAAAGATCCCGTTGAAGAAGCTGCCAGCCAATTCAAGTTATCAATGAGTGCCGATGAACTCATGAAACTACTGCGAGACGATAACTGATGGCTGTGGCATTGCTGGATACCTGCGTACTTCTTTATTCTCGACCCAGCCAGTGATTGGCATAACGGGTCGAAAGACTCTTATATACCCAATGCACACTGAAAAAAACGTCTACTTTAGATGACGTTTCCTTGACAAATAAGTAGAATCCGAGATCAAGGCAACCTGGAGCCTGACCGAGAATGGCACCCGAGCATAAAGCTCAGAAATAACGGTCAGGCTTCTGAGCAGACATTACCCGACTCTGCACAAAAGGACATGCTCCAGTAATCCTGGACATAACGAACAATAATTAAAAAAACGGGAATGAAGTTATTATGAACCGAAAAGCAACCAGGTATCTGGCTGCCACGCTGACAGCGGCTACCCTGCTGACAGGCTGCTCCGGCCCCTGGAATGATCCTAACCCGCCATCAGACCCAGAACTGAATACCTATTTCGGCAGTTTTATCAATCGTCCCAAACATCTTGATCCAGTCAGGTCCTACAGTTCTGAGGAAGGTCTTTTCCTAGATCAGATTTATGAGCCGCCTCTTCAGTATCATTTCCTGAAACGCCCTTATGAGCTTCAACCGGCTACTGCTGAGAAGCTTCCAGAAATCACGTTTCTCAATGACCAGTTAAAGCCCGTTTCAGAAAACGAAACTCCTGCCTACAGCCTGGTCACTATAAAGCTCAAACCCGGTACGCTTTACCAGCCACACCCGGCTTTTGCCAAAGATCAGGAAGGCAACCCACTCTATATTTTCAGCACTCCGGAAGAGAGCGCACCCTACATACTGCTGCAAGACTTTACTGAACAAGCTACTCGTCTATTGAATTCTGATGATTACATTTATCAGATCAAACGTATGGGTGACCCTCTCAATAAGTCACCACTGATCGGGCTCATGTCTGACTATATCGTTGGTATGAAAGAGTTCGGACAAAAAGTCAAAGACGCCAGACAGGAAGACCAATGGCTTGATCTCCGTGATTTCGAAATGGAAGGTCTCCAGAAAGTAGACGATCTGACTTACACGATTCGAATCAAAGGTACCTATCCCCAGTTCACTTACTGGCTGGCTATGCGTTTCTTTGCTCCTGTCCCCTTTGAAGCCGATCGTTTTTACCATAATCCTGGCTTTGAGAAGAAAAACCTGACACTGGACTGGAACCCAATTGGTACTGGCCCCTTCATGATGACCCGGAACACCCCCAACCGTGAAATCATTCTGGAGAAAAACCCGAATTACCGGGATGACTTTTATCCTACAGAAGGCACCAAAAAGGATTCTGAAAAAGGCTATCTCGCCGACGCTGGCAAAAAACTCCCCTTTATTGATAAGGCCATTTTCCGCTATGAGAAGGCCACCACTTCACAATGGAGTAAATTCACTCAGGGCTATTACGATCGCTCTGGAGATGGCAGTTCGAATATAAACACCGCCACATTCGACCAAGCTTTTACTGTTGGGCCTGATGGCATAGAGCTGACAGAAAAGCTGGAACAGATAGATGTAGTTGTCGACGAAGAAAACCGTCCATCTATTTTTTACACTGGCTTTAATATGCTTGACCCAGTAGTAGGTGGCTATACAGAAGATAAACAGAAACTCCGTCAAGCCATTAGTATTGCCTTCAATGATCAGGAATATATCGACATTTTCAGAAACGGTATTGGTCAAGCTGCTCATGGCCCCATTCCACCAGGCCTCTATGGCTATAAGTCTGGCCAGATAGGTATGAATGGCTACATATACGACTGGAATGAAAAGACCAAAAGCGCTGTTCGCAAGCCCATTGAGTATGCCAAAAAGCTTCTATCTGAGGCGGGTTATCCCAATGGACGTCATGTTGAAACTGGTGAGCCCCTTATCCTTTATATGGACACCACTGCTCAAGACAACAGCCCGGTAGCAGATTGGTATAAAAAGCAGTTCGCCAAACTCAATATTCAACTGGAGTTCCGCACAACAGACTACCCCCGTTTCAAGGAAAAAATGCGCCAGGGGAATACCCAGATTTTCCGCTGGGGCTGGTTGGCCGATTATCCTGACCCTGAAAACTTCCTGTTCTTGCTGGATAGTCGCCAGGGGCTGGTGAAATGTGCATGCGATGGAAGTAATTCAAGCAACTATGACAACCCTGAGTTTGACCGCCTGTACGACCAGGTTAAATCTCTCCCCAACGGACCTGAAAGACAAGTTGCCATTGATCAAATGGTAGAAATAGTTCAGAAAGACAGCCCCTGGATCTGGGGAATGAACGATAAAGATTACTACCTTTCTAACCAGTGGGTCTTTAACACTAAACGACACGGTATCAGTCAGGGAACGCTCAAATACGTTCGCCTTGACCAGAATATCCGTGAAGAAAAGCAAGTGACCTGGAACACTCCTAATGTGGTTCCGTTACTGGGTAGTATCGGTCTGCTTCTGGCACTGATCATTCCTGGAATAGGCGCCTACCGTCGCAGGCAAAAACTGACCATCGAAACAGAATAGTTATAAGGACAGTTGCCCATAGTGAAAGAAAGCGGACGGACACTGAGATCCTGTGTCCGTTTCCAGAGATTTCAGGGTTACCATGCCTATAGCGGAATAAACAATATGCTTGTATACATACTGAGAAGACTCTTTTACGCACTGCCGATTCTGATTGGCGTTAATATCCTGACCTTCCTGTTGTTCTTCGTAGTGAACACCCCGGAAGATATGGCAAGAGCCCACCTGGGCGACAAATACGTTACTGAAGACGCCATCAGTAACTGGATTGAAGAGAAAGGTTACGACGATCCCCTGTTCTACAACAGTGAATCCCAGGGAACGAGCTCTCTCACTGATACGATATTCTTCAACAAATCACTCAAACTTTTTGCGTTTGATTTTGGCCGCTCCGATGAAGGCCGTGATATCAGTTCTGATATTTCTGACCGCATGGGACCCAGTCTGGCTCTGGCACTGCCCACCTTTATTATCGGAGTCTGGATTAATATCTGTGTAGCCCTTATGGTGCTTATGTTCCGAGGCAGTCGTCTTGACCGCTTTGCGGTTTCTATTTTTGTCACCCTGATGTCCATCTCCTATCTCTTCTACATCATCGTGGGACAATACTCGATCGCAAAACTGTCCAAGCTGGTGCCCGTCTCAGGATTCAATGAAGGTATTGACGCCTGGCGATTTTTGATACTCCCCATCATCATTGGGATCATTGCCGGCATCGGGGCTGGAGCCCGCTGGTACCGAACTTTATTTATCGATGTATCAGGACAGGATTTCTCCCGAACCGCTCGAGCTAAAGGCGTGAGTGAAGCCGGTGTCCTGTTCCGACATATTCTGCCCAATGCCATGCTGCCAATTCTGACAGGGGTCGTCGTGGTCATCCCCACCCTGTTCATGGGTAGTCTGCTTATGGAGTCATTCTTTAGTATTCCCGGACTGGGCAGCTATATGCTGGATGCCATCCGTGCTCAGGATTTTGCCATCGTCCGTGCCATGGTCTTCCTGGGATCAGTGCTTTATATCACTGGCCTCATCATGACTGACATTTCTTACACCTGGGCTGATCCCCGGGTACGACTGAACTAGGGAGGGGCTCGAAATGGATTTAGCATTTAAACCTGTTGTCCTCTGGACCGATGTCCTGATCTTCATTCTGGTCGGACTGGTATCGTTTTTCATTTACACCCTGCGCCGTAATCCTGAAAACAGGAATCGCTGGCGCGAAGTATTCTCAACAAAGCTGGGCATGAGCACCTTTGTCATTATCATGACGTACGTCAGTGTTGCTCTACTGGACTCCCTGCACTTTCGGACAGAACTGCCGCCTGCTGAAGGACAAAGTTCTGAGCAGGTTTACTACAACAATACTGTTAACAGTGTTTTGGATCTGATGCTGGGCGAAATGGGTGAGCGACAGGAAAGAACCTATTCCTCCTCTTTCTCTCTGAAATCCTGGAACCGGGAAAACATCAAGACCGAGACAGGTGAGACGATTCGAGACTATCCCGAACTGACGTTTGGTGGCCAACATCTGGACAGCCCTGACGATCAAGCCATTGATATGGTTTTTCAGTCTTTCAAGGGCATCTTCCTGGGTCTGATTCTGGCCGGAATGCTGATCAGCATTCACTGGCTACTCCTCAAACGCAGCAAGTCTACTGAGCCTGCTTTGCCCTGGTCTTCAGCATGGATCACGTTTGCTGTCGTCATGGCTATCTTCGGCTGGCTGGTCACCATGGGTAATCTTTACCATGTTCTGGGTACAGACCAGGCTGGTAACGATACGCTCTATGAAAGTCTGAAAGGCATACGGACCGGTGTTCTGATCGGCACTCTGGCTACATTAATCACCATGCCCATAGCCATTTCTCTGGGTATCATGGCGGGTTATTTCAGGGGTTGGGTGGATGACATTATTCAGTATATTTACACCACGCTGATCTCTATTCCCGGCCTGTTGCTGATTGCTGCGTCTGTTCTGCTTTTCCAGGTTTGGATCAATAACAACCCATCCTACTTTGAAGTCGGTCTGGAAAAGGCCGATGCCAAGTTCCTGGCACTCTGCTTCATCCTGGGTATCACCAGCTGGACCACACTCTGTCGTCTGCTCAGAGCAGAAACCCTGAAGATCAGCCAGCTGGATTACGTTCAGGCGGCTCATGCCTTTGGTGTCAGCCACCTGCAAATTATCTGGCGTCATATCCTGCCAAACCTGAGCCATATCATCCTGATCTCCTTTGTACTGGACTTCAGTGGTCTGGTGCTTGCCGAAGCGGTTCTTTCCTACATAGGTGTAGGTGTTGATCCTGCAATGGCCAGCTGGGGCAACATGATTAACATGGCCAGTACGGAACTGTCTCGTGAGCCTTCCATCTGGTGGAATCTGGCCGGTGCATTTGTATTGATGTTTACTCTGGTTCTCTCCGTCAACCTTTTCTCTGATCTGGTCAACGACGCTTTTGACCCCAAAACCAAGTTGGAGACTGCCTGATATGAGCATTGCAGAAGCCGTAAGGGAGACCGAGGCAAAAGCTGTTGAAAACAAGGAACTGGCTCTTCAGGTATCCAACCTGAATGTTGTCCTGAGACACCAGCCCGATACCCGCATTCTGAAAGACGTCAACTTTCAGTTGAATAAGGGTGAAGTCTTTGCCCTGGTTGGCGAATCAGGCAGTGGCAAATCCATGACGTCACTGTCGATCATGCGTCTATTACCCGATGCCCTGAAAATCACCCGGGGAAAAATCCAGCAGGGTGACACCAATCTGTTTGCCCTGACTGAACAGGAAATGAGCACCATTCGTGGCAAGAAGATCGCCATGATCTTTCAGGATGCACTCACCTCTTTGAACCCTGTTCAGAAAGTGGGTGACCAGATTGCTGAAACGCTTAAAATTCATACCAGTCTGGCTGGCGACGAAATCAAAAAACGCACTATTGGGCTGTTTGAAGAAGTAGGCCTTCCTGATCCGGATAAACGGGTTGACTGGTATCCTCACCAAATGTCGGGCGGTCAGCAGCAGCGTGTCATGATTGCCATGGCCCTGGCTTGTGAGCCTGATATTCTTTTGGCGGATGAGCCGACTACAGCTCTGGACGTGACTATTCAGAAGCAGATTCTGGAACTGGTGAAGAAACTGACGGTCAGCCATGACCTGGCAGTACTGCTCATTACTCATGATATGGGTGTTGTACGTGAAACCGCCGACCGGGTGGGCGTTATGTACCAAGGTGAAATCATTGAAGAGGGCAGCTGTAATGCGTTCTTTGAAAACCCTCAGCAAGAGTACAGCCGTCGTCTGATCAACAGCCTGCCTGATATGGATACTTATCGTCCGGCTACTGATCCAGCCCCCCTGCTCAAGGTGGATAATCTGGAAGTTCACTTTCCTGTTCGTAAGGGACTTCTACAGCGAGTACATGATTACACCAAAGCCGTAAATGGCATCAGCTTCTCCATTGCCAAAGGCGAAACATTAGCTCTGGTGGGAGAGTCCGGTTGTGGCAAGTCCACCACAGGTCGTGCCATCCTTAACCTGGAAAAAGCGACCGGTGGTGAGATCTGGTACAACAATCAGAAAGTTAACGCTTTCTCCCGCAAGGAAATGCTGCCCCTTCGCAAGAAGATTCAGGTTATTTTCCAAAGCCCATACTCTTCCATGAATCCTCGTATGACCGTGGGCGACATTATTGAAGAAGGTATGGTCAGCCTGAAGATGGGTCTTAGCAAGGCAGAAAGAGAGCAACGTGTTGCGTCACTTCTGAACCGAGTTCAGTTGGAACCAGAACATCGCTACCGATATCCACACGAATTCTCAGGTGGTCAGCGTCAGCGTATCGCCATTGCCCGTGCTCTTGCTGTTGAGCCAGACCTGATTATTTGCGATGAGCCCACCAGTGCACTGGATGTATCTATCCGGGCCGAAGTCATGGATCTGTTGCTTGAATTGCAAAGAGATCTGCAAGTGTCCTACCTGTTCATTACTCACGACCTTTCAATCATTCCTCACCTGGCTCACCGGGTAGCGGTTATGCAGGGTGGTAAGATTATTGAACAGGGTAAAACGGAAGATGTACTGACCAACCCGCAACATGATTACACTCGTAATCTGTTGAGTGCGGTTCCTAAAGTGCATTGATTTAGGCTGGAAAGCTGGAAAGCTGGAAAGCTGGAAAGCTGGAAAGCTGGAAAGCTGGAAAGCTGGAAAGCTGGAAAGCTGGAAAGCTGGAAAGCTGGAAAGCTGGAAAGCTGGAA
>NZ_JBPCXO010000529.1:0-14906 GCF_051008435.1 Endozoicomonas sp.
AATTCCAGAAAGAACGGCCCAATTATTCGATGAATTCGATTAAATAGGTCAACTATTCTCACGAATCCATCGAATAATTCGACTCGTTCTACTGAAATTTATGCTCGAAAGCATAAGTCCGACAGGCCCCTAGATGACCAAGATTAGACCCTCTGTTCAGAAGCGTAAGGTTAATTTGGTATTTGGTTATTGCGTTCCAGACAGCTTTGAATCCCCCTGGAAAGCGGGTTCGACGGGGACTCTGGAAAAGGCTGGGTAATGTATTCACATTCAGGTCGAACTTTTGCGTTAAAAAGATCTTTGTTCTTTGCTGACTTTGTCTACAATTGTCGAGCTATCCAGTCTGGATGGTCAGTACGGCAGTGCGGGGTGCCATGCAGTTTCGGCCCTCTCACATACTGAGGACTAAAGTGCTCCTCACACACGTTTCTGACTGAAAAGACTGGCAATGGTTGGCACTTTCCGCTGATGGCTACCTGGAGGTTTAATCATGGCTCTCCGTTTTGACCTGCCTGACTTGATGGAAGACCTTGAGGAAGAGCTGGACTCTTATGATTCAGAGCCCTGTTTTCCCTATCCTGTTGTTGATGGGTTGCCAGAAGAAGTCGCCATGAGGCGACTGGCAGTTAAAAGCTCACTGATCAGACTGAATGTGCGTGGTGCTCCAGCCAGTACACATTTGAGTATTGGTATTAATCCAAAGCGTGGGCGCAAGAAAGTGTTGCTGAAACTTCCCTGAGCTGTTTGTGTATAGGTACAGAGGTATTACGGTGCCTCTGTTAAAGCTTGAAACCTGAATATTTAGATAGAGATGCCTGAGTTACAGGCAAGATGCTGGTGCAGTGTCAGCTCTCATCATTCAGAATAATGTCCAGGCAGCTACGGATGATTGAAGAATAAGACAAGGAACCCGGTATGGATTGCAAGCTTCAAGGGGTCATTGTTGCCCGGCATGGGGAAGGAACGCATAACACTGGCGAGTACTACAGCTCGGATCCGGATCATCCCAACTACATTGAGTCGAAGTTGACTGATCTGGGCCGTTCCCAGGCTTCAAGACTGGCTTCTAATCTATTAGAAGCTGGGATAAGCAGGGGGGATATCTGCAAGGTGATCGTATCACCACTTCCCCGGACTATTGAAACCGCTACTATTGTGCTGAATGCACTGAATGTCCCGATCAGTATTATGGAATTGGACAAGAGGGTCATCGAGTCCAATGTGGGTGATCGTGAGGGTCTTCAGTACCATCAATTTAATGATCCGGACTTCTGGTTTCCGGAAGATCCCGAAGCTTTTGGTGGAGAAACCTCCGAACAGATTCGTGAACGAATGCTTCAGGTATACAGTCAGGTTCTTTCAGAGCAATGCCATTCTGAAGGCTATGTCTTGATATTCAGCCATGGAAGTCCAATTTATATGTTGTTGGAAGCGCTGCAGGGAGAGGGGGGGAAACTGTCAACGGCGGGGTATATGAAGATCCCCTGTTACTTTCAACTTTGACCGTCTTTCAGAAGATTCAGGAGGGCAAGAAGTGTCCAAATGAGAGAATAAAATAAAAAATTTTCAATCTGCTTACCTGACAACTGTGAAACAGATAATGTGCAATACCCTCACACTGTTTTAGAATGTTCGGTCTTGAGTTTTGGGGCCGTTAGCATGATCGAGCAAAAACCAGCACTGATAAAAGAAACATTTCCTGTGGGGCCTTTGCAGTGCAACTGCACCATTGTAGGTGACCCCATAACGAAAAAAGCCATTGTCATCGATCCCGGTGGTGATCCGGATATCATCATGTCCAAGTTAGAGGCTCATGGTTTTAAGGCTGTGGCTTTAATTCATACCCATGCGCATCTGGATCATTTCCTGGCCAGTGGCGAGATCAAGAAAAAGACGGGTGCCCCCATCCATCTTCATAAGGAAGATAAATTCCTTTGGGACAGTCTTGAAACCCAATGTCGCATGTTTGGTGTGCCCTATAATCCTATTCCAGATCCAGATTACTGGTTGAATGATGACCAGGAATTACCTTGTTGTGAAGGTGTGGCAATGCATACACCCGGACATACACCGGGCTCCATGTGCTTCCACTTTGAAAAAGAGAATCTGTTGATCGCTGGAGATACCTTGTTCCGTCGATCTATTGGTAGAACGGATCTCTGGGGTGGTGACTACAAAGCGATAGAGAAGTCGATTCGGGATCGCCTGTACACACTGGATGAAGAAACCACCGTTGTTACTGGCCATGGTCCACAAACCCGTATTGGTGAAGAAATTCGGGAAAACAGCATTATTCGCGGCTAGCTCTAGAAGCCTGTCGGCCTTAAGCTTTCGAGCCTGAACTCCGACAGACTTCTGATTAGCCAGCAAGGAGAAGTGAACATGTTAATGCAGCTAAAAAGAATGACTTTGGTAGTTGCCGCTGCGGCTATCGTAGCGGGTTGTCAAACTACTAACCCTTACACCGGTGAGCAGGAAGTGAATAAAACCTCCAAATACGGCGGTATTGGAGCTGTTACCGGTGCTGTTATTGGTGGTTTGATTGATGGTGGAGAGGGGGCTCTGAAGGGTGCTGCGATTGGTGGTGCTGCGGGTGCTGGTTACGGTTATTACACCGACAAGCAGGAGGCTGCTCTCAGGCAGCAGTTGCAGGGAACAGGCGTTCAAGTCTACAGACAGGGCGATAACCTTCAGCTGATTATGCCTTCAAACATTACGTTTGATTCCAGTAAGTCAGACATTAAATCCAGCTTCTATCCCGTTCTGGGGTCTGTTTCCAAGGTGTTCAAGGAATACGACAAGAACTTGATTGAAGTGGTTGGCTTTACCGACAGTTCGGGTGGAGACAAGATCAATCAGCCTCTTTCTCAAGACAGAGCTAAGAGTGTGGCGGATTATCTGATTTATCAGGGGGTTTCCGGAACTCGAATTACCTACTTTGGTGCAGGCGCGTCGAATCCTATTGGCGATAATAAAACGAAAGAAGGCCGTGCTAAGAACAGGCGTGTGGAAATTAATCTGAGACCTGCTCCTCAGAAGTAATCAATACCACTAAAAAGAGCGTCATTTGTCGCTCTTTTTAGTGGGCGTCACTCCAGTCAGGGTCCTTTATTAAGTGACAAAGGAGTGAGTCTGTTCTTTCTAGCTTAACGGGATTGCTACAGATACCTCTAAGCTCTTCCGTTATTTCGAATCGACCATTGCACAGCTGATGGGGCCAAAGCCCGGTACTGGATGCAACCGATTTGAAGTTTTCTTGTCTTTCTGACATCAAGGCTGATCTGTAAGCTAACAGAGCTCTGCAATGCAGTACTTTAAACATTAACTCGTCTTTCTGGGCATTCCATTTCTCAAGTAATCTGTTTAAGGGGATTGAGCAGGCATCTTTCAGTTCAGAGTTTTGTCCCACGATACTGCTGAACTCATCAATATCATCTCTTTCAAGAGCTACGGTTGCTTGTTTTGCCAGATCTAAACTCTCATAGCCTTTCAAGATGCTAAAAAGCATATCCCGGGAGCCCTTATGAGCTGTTTGCAGAGCTGCCGATTTAAGGCTGCAGTCAGTATCAAATAAAGATTTGTGCATGTTTGCTGTGGCAGAAGTTAAAGCACTATCAAGCTTCTGAAGCTCTTCCCCTCTAAGCAGAATATGCTCTTTATTCAGGGGGAACTTTGATTGCAACCAGGCGCTTTGCTCGTAGAGCGCGATGAAGTTAGCGTAATCTTCCGAATCCAGATATTTTAAAGCCAGTCCTGCGCTCAGTTCTTCTGTTGTAGACCGTTGTTCTGCTCTAGCAGCTGTTTTCAGGAAGCCATCCAATGCCCTGTGTGCAGCCTCCTTCAGTTCAATCATTCCCTGAGATTCAATATTGAGTTCTGGCAGGACAGGAGAGCCGGGGAAGTCTTCCTGTTCAATGGCTTCCCAGGGGGAGAGAAGATCAGGGTGTGCTTTGTGGTAGGCGTCCATCAGGTTGCCAAGAACCGGTGTAAAGTGAGTCAGTAGGGCTGAATAATTCTGGGTAAATCGAGTAAGCTCTGCAAAGTCATTGTCAGTGATGCACTGTTGGACAGTCATTAAAATGGCTGTGAGGGTATTGCTGTCCAGATCACTTTCGCTGGCTGCATCCGTCACTGCACGTAAACTGCCTTTGGCTTGTTGCTTCAATGCCTTATAAACTTCTTCGAGGGAGCCGGTGGCTTCTACGATACGAAACTTAACCGGTGTCATCTCGTAGAATTTTTGAGGGGCTGGAAGATGCTTTTCAGGCACAGTGCTTGAGGTTAACATGCCCCAAACGGTAGAGCTCAATGAGCTGACTGAAGCACTGACTGTTCCTAGCCAATTCTGAGCTTGTGGGTCCTGATTATTTGAGACAGCCATAGAATCTCCCTTCTACTCTTCAAATTTGTTCAGCATGAATTTCTGAAGACCTTCTTCGAATTTGTCTAATTCTTGCTCAATCTCTTCAGGTGTACGACTCACAACTTTTCGATCTTCATTCAGTCGGGTGGAAAGTCCTTCTTGAATTTGATCACTAAGATTTTCAAATTCACTGCGTTCAAGTACACATGTCCAGTGGTTGTAACTGCAGGGTTCAGGGCGAAAGAATTGAAAGAATTCATCGGTGTTGCCCTTGGACAGACAGGATTGATAAGTGATCAACAGTCTTGCATGAAGAACGTGTGGTACATACATTCCGGCCAGTCGGAATGCTCCTTTTTCAGCCATATCTTCAGTCACTTCACCAATTTCTGAAAAGAGCTCTTCATCCTTGAGTGTTTCTGCATGAGCTTTTTTCCACTGACCGGTTTCAAGCAAGCTTCTGACGGATTCGAGGTGTTTTTTTCTGGCTTGATACTGGGGGAGATCAGCTTCTGTAGCATCGTACTCTTTAGTTCGATTGGCACTCAGAACTTTTCTTAAACCTGCTATTGCTGAGTCATATTGCTTCGAACACTTCTGCATCATCGCTGCTCGTCTGTATGAAATAGTTTTGTCGTCTACGTCATCCCGATACTGACGATCCAGAGGTTCTTTCGCCATTCCTATATAAATGTCCGTGATTTTGTTGCCAGCCAGGGACTTTTGAATGGCCAGGATGCAACTTTTAGGCAGCACTTGCTGTAACCAGCGGGAATTTCGATAGAGGTCAAGGAACAGGTCGAGCCGGTTATGCTGCATAAATTCATAAGCCCAGCGAACGGTAAATACCCGGGTGTCAGGATGGTCTTCATCGTCATCCCTCTTGTATCGCTGGAATAAGGATTCAAATGTCTTCATTACATCGCCTAGACTTTCAGCGGGAGAATCCAGCTTTAGTTTTGGGTCCCAGATATTAATTAACTCTGGTAAGGCAGGTGTAAGAGATTCCATCGGATCTTTGTCTTGTTCCTGATACCATTTGGAAATGAGGGCATCTTTCGGGAATCCGGGTATGAGATGTTCGAAATTTGCCCAGTTGCGGAGCAGTTTGTCATGGTCGTCAGTGGCAAGGTTGGCGATGCAAATATCGATTACACCTCTTCGAATCCGGTCCACCTGGTCTCCAGCATTAGCAGGTTCATGCTGCTCCTGCAGAATCTCAATCAGTTGATCCCTTAATTCGGTGTAACTGAGTGTTTGCATGTTTTCGATGTGACGGACATGGATAGGCTTGTGTGAAGCCATTTTTTTCTGTCGAATGTACGGTATGACTTCTTCATCGGGCAAATTGATTGAGCTGACTGTGTCATAACCAAAGGCCGATCCAAAAACACCAACTAATTTTGTTGACAGACTTCCTGTCGTCTCATTGACCCATCCCCAAAGGGAAGACTTATCCCTGTCACTTCCAACGGCCATTGATACTCGCTCCCTGTTGATAAAGTGAGTCTAGCAAGGGCGCAGATTCGATCTGGTGCAGGGTGAGTGACAAAAGAAGACGAAAGAAGGGGGGGGGAATGGCTGGAGTCAATAAGTCGGCGGAAAATTGAAAAGCCAGTGTACCGACGGTGTTCTGAAAGGGGTGGTCGGCATCACTGGCTCAGGGCAGAAGAGGCAGACAGGTTATCCTGCCAATGAGCGGTTTGTCTCATAGTTGGAAGGTTCCAGAGCTGGTTGTTCTTGCTTGGGGATAACTCGATAACTTCTGCTGTCTCTCTGACTGGTTGGGCAAGGGTGGGTGCCACGAGAGCAGAAGATACAGCAGTCGCCGCTTTGAGGGGTCATCAGGTTTTTACAGCTTGTGCATTCATAAAGATATACGCAAGCATCCAGTGGCATGTTCTCGGTTTCTGAATGGCCACAGCTGTTGCAAGTGATGGTTGACTCAGTATTAAGATGAAGTTTCATAATTGAATTCTCTTCTTTTGTTATTTTCTTTGGGGCGTAATTTACCAATATCGACATTTAGCCTTCTTACTTGAATTAATGTTCACGAGAATAGTAAGCAAGAAGTGTGACAGTTATGTGTTACCTGCAGCGATTAAAGAAGGTATTTTCTGGCGATGTGAGTACTGGTCAGGTAAAGACGAATGCTATTGCCTTTGCCCACCGAGAAAGCTCTTTCTACTGCTATAAAATAGCCCGGACCCACCGCCAGTAATTCGACCAGTCCATTGGTGCTGAATGCTTCTGCAGGCACAGGGGCATCAATAACAGGGTCTGTTTCATAGATGAACTCTTTACCGGGCATCCCGGTTTTGCCATTCAGTCTCATGACTCTGACAGGGCTGGCATTTTCCAGGTTGGAGGTAGGGCCGTCCTGTTTTAACGCACCTTCGGTAGCGGTGAAGAGGTGCTTGCCATTGTAGGAAAAAGTCAGACTTTCAAAGGCCAGATTATTGCGGATGCCTCTTTCCTGATCCGGCGCATATTTTTCAGGCAGGCCAAACTCATCAACAAACTGCCCATTGCGAGTCATAACCCGAATGAAAGGAGGTAACCCCTGATTAGCATCACCTTCACTGGTCCAGTACAAAAGATCGGGGAAGGGGGAGATCCGAATGGATTCCGGGTCAACACTGGCAACAGAAAAGCTGTCGCCATTTTTATCGAGTATCTCGGTGACCTGGGTGAAGGCTATGTCGCCTGTATCCAGAGTGCCATCGCTCAGATCCATGGTGAGCTCATAAAACGGGCCTTATTCTTTTGAGCCCGGTCGTCACTGATAGCAATGAAGCGGTTATTGGCTACATCGTAATCGAGACCCGACAGGCCACCCAATTCAGTGCCCAGAACCGTTTCACCGGTTGGAAAGGTCTCTTCTCCAATGAATTCCAGACTAATGAAGCTGTTTCCCTGAGCTATTTGTGCATGGCTGTCAGCGTTAAAATAGTCAGTGGTCGTTTAAAAAGCATGATCCATCACTCCGGCTGAAAACATCAGTGTTCAGTGCGATGATGAAGGCTTGATGAAGAAGAAGCGACGAATCGGTGAAGTTTTGGGTGTGAACCGAATGAAATAGGATGGGAGAGAATGAAAATCTCCCCTATCCTGGGCTGCATCAGGCTTTTTCTTCGGCGGCCTGAATAGCGGTCAGGGCTATGGTGTAGACAATATCGTCAACCAGAGCGCCACGGGACAGGTCGTTAACTGGCTTGTTAAGACCCTGAAGCATAGGGCCAACGCTGATTACGTTGGCACTGCGCTGTACCGCCTTGTAGGTGGTATTACCGGTATTGAGGTCCGGGAATACAAAGACGGTGGCACGACCACCAACGCTGGAGTCAGGTGCCTTGCTCTTGGCTACCGACTCAACCGACGCTGCGTCATATTGCAATGGCCCATCAACCACCAGGTCAGGGCGTTTTTCACGAACCAGCTGAGTGGCGTCGCGAACACGTTCAACATCTTCACCAATGCCTGAGGAGCCTGTGGAATAGCTGATCATGGCGATGCGGGGTTCAATGCCAAAGGCCTGAGCCGAGTCTGCACTCTGAATGGCAATATTGGCCAGCGCTTCAGCATCAGGATTCGGGTTAACAGCACAATCGCCGTATACCAGAACCTGATCAGGCAGCAGCATGAAAAAGATGGAGGATACCAGACCGCCGGCGTCTCTCTTAGGCTTGATCAGCTGGAAAGCAGGGCGAATGGTGTTGGCTGTTGTATGGACTGCGCCAGAAACCAGACCGTCCACTTCATCCATTGCCAGCATCATTGTGCCCATAACAACCGTGTCTTCAAGCTGTGCTTCTGCCATAGGGGCGTTAAGACCCTTATGTTTACGAAGTTCAACCATTGGCCCGATGTAACGATGACGGATGCTATCGGGATCCATGATGATCAAACCTTCCGGCAGATCAAAACCATTATCGCTGGCAACTTGTTCAATGACTTCACGATTGCCCAGCAGAATACATTCGGCAATGCCTCGTTCCTGACAGATGATGGCGGCCTGAATGGTTCTGGGCTCATCTCCTTCAGGCAGAACAATGCGTTTGCGAGCTGCTTTGGCTTGTTGTACCAGAGTGTAACGGAAAGCAGGAGGTGACAGACGACGCTCTGCCAGACTCTGGCAGTGTTGCTTGAACCAGCTGTTATTCAGGTTCTCAGCAATGGTGTTCATCACTTTTTCAATACGTTCCATGTCGTCCAGTGGCAGCTCGTCACTCATGCGATCCAGACGAGTAGCTGTCGTGTAGGAATCATCTTCAGTCATCAGAACTGGCAGGCCGGTAGCAAATGCTCTGGCACAGAGTTCATGAACCGCATTGGACATTCTGATGCCACTGGTGAGTAGCAGCCCGGGCAGGGGGACACCATTGGAGGCTGCCATAGAGGTTGCCAGGACGATGTCATCACGGTCTCCGGCAGTAATGATCAGATTGCCTGGTTTCAGGTGATGGATCATGTTACTGGGCGTTCTGGCACTGAGTGTGTAGGAGTTGACACGGCGCTGGGCAATATCACCTTCATTAATCACCTCACAACCCAGGTGGCGGGCAATATCCAGAGTGCGGTGTGAGCTCAACTGTGGTTCATAGCTGATGTAACCCAGTGGCAGAAAGTTCTTGCGGCTGAATTCAGGCAGAGGTTTGAACTGATGGTTTTCAGTCAATTGTTCAACCAGTTTCTTGTCCAGCTTGTTCAGAATATAACCGATGACACTGGGGTTTTTGATCCCCCCAAAGCTGTCTGCGGCGATTTCCAGTTTGTCTGCAACATCTTCCAGAGAGTCCTTGCCCGGCTCTGAAACCAGAATGATGTCTGCGTTGAGGGTTCTGGCCATATCGCTGTTGAGGCGGTTGGCGTAAGGCATATCACGGGTAGGAACCAGGCCTTCAACCACTACGACTTCAGCACCTTCAGAAGCATCGTCGAACAGAGCAACAATGTCTTCCATGAGCTCATCGCCCTTATTATCACCCAACAGGTTTTCAACCTTTTGAGTGGTAATCGGCACAGGAGGCTCATGGTCCATAATACGCTGAACCAGTCGTGTAGAACGTTCAGGTCCTTTATCCGTCGTGTGCATCTGGGCAATGGGCTTGAAGAATTTAACTCTCAGGCCCAGAGTATCCAGTGCCCGAACCAGACCCAGGGATACTGAAGTCAGACCGACCCCATAGCGGGTGGGGGCCAGAAAAAACGTACGCATAATGCTGTTCCAGAAATGTTTGCAAACATAAGGAAGGTTGTGCCCCCCTTAAAGTCGCCTTGAGCGATTGAAACAATCTTTCTTGTGCGAAAGCTCAGTTTTAGAGCCTGACAGAGAATAACGTCCGAGCATAAGATTCAGTAGAGCGAGTCAGGTTTTCACTTAATTTGTGCAAATAGTTGCCCTATTTAATCAAACTCAATGAAAAGTTGCCGTTCGTTCTGGGCTTTAAGCTGGATTGTCTATTCTCGGTCAAGCTCCTTTGTAATCGCTGCATTACAACCGAATCCTGCGGCTGTCAGGTCAAACATGGGGCCTAACAGGACAAGGCCCCAGGCTGAATCAGGCTGTCAGAGCCTGAGTATCACGGGAGATCATTAACTCTTCGTTGGTGGCTACCACCATACCAACAGTTGAGCCTTCCTGAGAAATAACACCGCTCTTGCCCCGGAAGGTTTCATCATTGAGCTTTTCGTCCAGCTTGAAGCCGAAAATGCTCAGGCGTTCAAAGACATTCTTGCGAATGATGCTGGAGTTTTCACCAATACCGCCGGTGAATACCAGAGCGTCAATCTTGCCCATGGCCGCAGCGAAACCAGCCAGTTTTTCAGCCAGAACGTGACAGAAAACGTCCAGGGTCAGCTGAGCATGCTCATTACCTTCAACGGCGGCATCTTCAATGACACGACAGTCGCTGTCCATTTCAGAAAGACCCAGAAGACCACTCTTCTTGTTCAGCAGATCTGTGGTTTCGTCAAGGGTGTAGCCCAGAGTCTTGTTCAGGAAACTGAACAGGTTAGGATCTACATCACCGGAACGAGTGCCCATCACCAGACCTTCCAGAGGTGTCAGGCCCATGGTGGTGTCAATGGACTGGCCATTCTTGATCGCACAGGCAGAGGCACCGTTACCCAGGTGAGCGACCAGAATGTTGCTGTTGTTAATGTCCAGACCCAGCATATCGGCTGCAGCCTGACCTACGTAGCGGTAGCTGGTGCCGTGGAAGCCATAGCGACGAACACCCTGTTCTTTGTACAGGCTGTATGGAATTGGGTAGAGGTAGGCTTCCGCTGGCATGGTCTGGTGGAATGCAGTATCAAATACAACGGCATTGGGCAGTCCCGGGAAGATTTTCTGGGCAGCACGAATTCCGGTCAGGTTGGCCGGATTATGCAGTGGAGCCAGCTTGATGCAGTTTTCAATTGCGTTCAGAACTTCATCGGTCACCAGGCAGGATTCAGAGAAATTCTCACCACCGTGAACGACACGGTGTCCAATTGCGGAAATGCCTTCGATCAGGCCTTCCTCACGCAGCAGGCCCATCAGGCCTTCCAGTGCAGCTTCGTGAGCGGCCAGACCCAGAGTCTGACTGCCTTTTTCGCCGTTATTCTTGTAACGAAGAGTCCAGCGCAGAACCGCTTCGCTGCTACCAAGGCGCTCAGCAATGCCGTTGATTTTCTCTTCTTCCGTTGCCGGGTTAATCACTGCGAATTTGAGGGATGAGCTGCCGCAGTTGATGACCAGGATGCTGTTTTTGCTCATTGAAATAGTACCTAACAGAACACGGGCTATAAGAGGCCAGCAGGGTTGCCCCAGTCAGCCTCTGGAAACAGTCTTGATAAAGACCGCCTCCGAGAGGGGTATGTACCAACAGTAGCGTCTCTGTTCACAGTTGTGATTTAAGTGAGAATACTGAAGGAACGGTTCGCATCATGACGGCCCGCAGGTCAGATATTCGGAAACTGAGAGTGAATAGAGATAGATTGCAATTCACCAGACGAATATCCGGTCAGAAAACGGGCAAACATTGTAGAAGTTTCGATTATAACCATTGATATAGGTCAATGGACTGCGTAAAGATGCGTATGCAGATACTGTTTCTGTAATGCCTTTGTCGGAACTTCTACAGTCACAATAGGAGACAAACCATACCGAAACAGCCATGAGCGAATGAAATAACCGTTCACCACCTTCGGATATGAACAATTTTCACGCTGAATAATCTATTCGGGATTCACAGACAATGTAGCCGTTTATCCCGGATACTCAAGGCCAGTCCATTCCGAGGTAACTTCGGGCAACATCTGAATCCAGACCACCAGTTGTTCCTGGTTGAGATAGGCACCAGCCATACCAACAAGAAACAGTGAAAGTGGTAGATAAATACCCATCGCACGAGTCAGGTTAGCTGGGGGAAGCGGGGGCTCACCATAGCTGTTTTTTCCTTCTGTGCCGGATCCAACGCTAAGCCAGAACAGAAACAGAATGTTGACGATAGGGATGACCAGAAAAAGCCACAGCCAGCCACTTCGATCCATATCATGAAGCCGGGTGATTGCCAGATAAATTGTGAGCATGATGGCCAGACTGTGAATACCCAGTGTCATAGATACCGTCTGTTGTATGGTCAGGGCGGCGCCGATCAGCATCGGTAAGTAATCAGGAAGCAGAAAGGCAATCGCTTCTATTGCCACGACAAGCCAGCTTAATGCCAGGTAACGCGTTCGTCCGATGCGTCGTATTAGTCCCAAAGGCTCACTGATGTTTTGTTTGGGGATTCTGGACAATGGGGTATCAGCAAAGAGAGAGGTGTTTTTCTCATTGGGTGGAGGCAGTGTTTTTGAACCATCCAGCGTCATAATCCGACATTGTCCGCCCGCTTTATTGATAGCTTTTTCGTACTTGCGGGCGTCTTTTTCGGTGACAGGCTTTCGTACCGCATAGGGCTTGCCGGAAAAAAGGCGGTCAATGCGTTGTATATCCGCATTAAAGAGTCGAGCCAGATTATTTCTGACTTGCGCCTCGGAAAAGTCTGGCAGAATCTGTCCTTCAAACAGGACTTTATAGTCTTTACGCTTCATAACCCTGTCCCCTGAGCTTTGGGAAACACCTGTTGAGGTGTTTCCAGCAGGAGCCTGATCGAGAATAGCGTCCGAGCATAAAGTTCAGTTGAACAAAGCAGATTTTCCAGTGAATTTGTGCGAATAGCTGCTCTATTTCATCAAATACACTGGGAAATCTGACCGTTCTTTCTGGGTTTCAGGCCGGGCTTCTGTGCTCAGTCAGGCTCCTTGGGCGTGTTATCGGCAGGTCTGCCGGAAACGCAAGACAGAGAGGTCTTAGCCCGGAAAATTCATAAAGCCGCTTTGAAAAGACTGAAGGGATTGGAAATACAGAGTTGTTAGATTTTTGATGTGTACGAAATAAACGAACATCGCTCGTTGGCTTCTCGCTGGCTCTTTATCCGCCGTGACAGCATTTTCTCATCAGATCCATGCAATAAGCATGAGTAGGACGAGAAAATGTGTCAGCCGAAAAAATAGCAGAGCGAGAAGCTCGACACTTTATGAAATTTCCGGACTACTACTAGAAGGGGCGGACTACAACCAGAATAACAATGCCGACCAGGAACAGAACCGGAACTTCATTAAAAATACGATAGAACTTGTCTGACTTGGTGTTGGCGTCATTAGCAAACTTCTTCAGGAAAGCGCCGCACATATGGTGGTAACCAATGAGCAGTACAACCAGTGTTAGTTTGGCATGCATCCAGCCGCCGCTCATGTAATAAGAAGGGTTGTAGCTGATTAACCAGATACCCAGCACCAGAGTGGCAATCATGGATGGCAGGGCAATACCACGATACAGCTTGCGCTCCATAATCTTGAACCGTTCATTGCTGGCCTGATCCTCGCTCATGGCGTGATAAACAAAGAGTCTTGGCAGATAGAACAGGGCTGCAAACCAGCAGACCATGGCAATAATATGAAAAGCTTTAACCCAGAGCATTCAGAGAGTCCTTGAAATTCTGTTCAGTTGGCATATCAGGGTTAGAGAGTAGCGGAAAAAAAAACAGAGTTCGATATCTATTACGCCATGGCGCTTTTGCCATGATAATAACTTTCGATGTCCTCCCGGGTAATAATTCCGCAAGCAAGCATTGCTTCCTGGTTTTTATTCTGGCTTGTAGGGGTACTGCGCACATTCCCTCGAAAAGTTCATTAGGCTTAGTCAGTACCACCAAATGAAGCCACTCCTACCGCTCTGACACCAGGTCGTTCGTAATAAAAGGCTCTATTGAATAGTTGAAGCAACAGAATTATATGCGTTAGCAGTCAGAGAGTGCTTACTCACTGCTCCCCCCACTCCCATTGGTGAACCGCTTTTACAAACCTTAAACACTGTTCTTGATTCTCTTTTTTTGGGATGCTAGTCCCATGAAGAAACAACACACCTTAGTCCAGTATCCTTACGCCCAGAATGAGCAGGGGTATCTCACGCACATCAGTGAAGCTCAACATTCACATAGCTATACTTGCCCAGGCTGTAAAAACCCACTTATTCCAGTATTAGGCGAGTTTAAAGCGAAGCATTTTCGTCATTATGAAGAGCACTGCTCCTTTGAGACTTATCTGCATCATTGTGCCAAGAAAGCTTTCTTCTATCGTTACAGGCAAGCACTCAAGAGTTCCAAGCCTATTAGGTTGGAGCTTGTTCGAACTGTGTACTGTAATAGTGATCGCTTAAAATTGCTTAGAACCCAAGAGGTTCAGTGCCAAAAGAAAGTACCAGCTTGCTACGATTTGACAAAAATATTCAGCCAAGCAGAATTGGAACAGCATGATAGCAGCACTGGTCTAAAACCAGACATTTTGCTTAGTGATTCATCAGGCAATAGGCGTTGCGGCTAAGTTGCTTTTATCTGTTGTTTGAACCAGTGTTCTACAATTTTTTCAGAAAGACGCTCACCTGTTAACTTGTCAGCTTCTGTCAATAGCCGCCGCCAGCCCAGATAATGTTTCAAGTATTTGGTCGCAATCCCGTGAAAAACACCGTAAATCCAACCCTTCAAGTGGCTGTGATAAGCATTCACATGTTGGATATGGAAAACACCCTCAAGTACGCGCTGCCCGGCTGATGTCACCAACTCTTTCAACGGCAGCTTCATATCTCTGGCCAGCTTTTCGTGAGCCAGACTGGCATCAGCACATAATATGGCCTTTAAAGACAGGTGACCCTTGAGGTGCTTCTGCATCTCTAACGCACTTTCATCGGAGAGAATACCGTCAACGGTATGCGAGGAGCGATCTCTTGCGACCAGAACAGGAATGTTGCGGCAATCCGTTTTTTTATCATTGCCTCTTTGCCGGGCTGGCCTTGGCAACCCCGATCTCTGCCCTTTAAAGGACTCACGAAAAAATGTTTCATCCAGTTCAACAATGTCACCCAGATTATTTCCCTGATCATTCTCCAGCACAGCAAGGAAGCGGTGTCGCCAGCGGAAAGATGTGTGTAGGGTAACACCGCATTCACGTGCCGCCACTC
>NZ_JBPCXO010000530.1:0-1608 GCF_051008435.1 Endozoicomonas sp.
CCAGAAGCGAGTTGAGCGCTTGTCAGATTGTGGTACTGGAAAGCAGTCAGGCAATCTGATGCCTTTTCGTCTGCAGGGTCAGAATCCAGAGTTAGCCCTTCTTTATAGACTTCATGACTATCTTGAACTGGTTGATTAGAGTGGGCGTGCAGTCAGGGTTGATAAAAAAGACGCCATTCCTTCAGATACTCCGCCTATTCTGGCCAGGTTAGAGATTGATTCTGCCGAATGGCTGAAAACCATGAGTTGGAATAATCGCTTCTATCGAGCAGTCGGCAGGTTGTAGTCAATGAAGAGCTACGCTCGTGAGATGGGGAAAAAGTGGGTGCAGGGGTTGTTTTCTTGTAGTCGTTTATATCAATCAGGTAAAGCTGACAGCAAACCCTTTCCGTAGGCATTCATTTATCTCATTACTTGGGCGGTGATTCTGGAACCGTTCTTTTCTCCTTCTGGTTACTCATACTTAATCTGCCTCCAGTAAAGGTCATCGATATCTGTTTTTTAGTGTTTCTGAAACCATTTTTACAAGTAGGGAGTCAGACCTTTCTTCTCTTGATAAGGCGCTTGGGTGGAATGTTCTCTGGATGTCCCAGAATCTCCTTTTTGAATACAACCTTCGGGATGAAGTCACAGCGGAAATCAAGGTGGGTCAGAACGGACTGGCCGACACCCGCAGAAGCTACCAGTACGATAATAATGGCAACCTGACTCAACTCATCACCCCAAACGGTGAAATCACCGTTTATAGCTATGATGTTGCCAACCGCCAGGTGGAAGCTCACCATTATGCTAGTACAGAGCAACAGAAGAACAGTCAGCCAGAGAAAACGGTCAATTATCGCTACACCAACACCAATCAGTTTGCCGGGTACAGTGATGGCATCACAGAAACCGACTACACCTACGATGCTTTAAATCGTCTGACCCAGATCGTCACAACCTTTAACAAGGGTAAGACAACCGAGTTTCAGAAAACCTACGGCTATAGCTATTATAAAAACGGCCAGAAAAAGACCTATACGACGCCGGAAGGCCAAACCTACACTTACTACTACAATGGCAATAATCAGCTCAGCGGGGTGGCCATCCCCGGTCAGGGACGAATCAGCTACAACAACTTCAGCTGGCTGATGCCCCAGAACATCAGTTACCCCGGCAACAGTCAGGTCAGTCTGATCCCTGATGGGCTGATGCGCTATCGAAAAAAACTCACTACAGACCCAGCCAGTAACCCCATGCACAGTCTGGCCTGGGAATACGACAATGAAAGCAATATTACCCAAATCACCCAGACGGAAGAGACCGCTGATTATGGCTACGATAAGCTCTATCGCCTGACTGAAGCCCAATACAGCACAAACGATAATGTAGAAAACCATACGCCCAGAACCAACGAAGCTTACCAGTACGATAAGGTGGGTAACCGTCTGGATGAGAAAGCAAATAAAGCTGAACTGGCGCCTGCTCAAGGCTCAAAAGAGTGGACATACAATGCCTTTAACCAGCTTACTGAACAGAATGGTATCAGCTATGACTACAGTAAAAATGGTCATCTGATTAGAAGCGGAAAGCGTAACTCTGAAGGTCAGATAGCTGTCGATCCAGACA
>NZ_JBPCXO010000531.1:0-10326 GCF_051008435.1 Endozoicomonas sp.
CCGGATTTGGCCATTTTTTATGATTCTTTTCGTTGAATAGCTCGCTATTCGCCTCAAATAATCATAAAAACTGTCTCAAACCGGACTTTTTCTCGCTACGGTCGGCTAAGTCCGACAGACTCCTAGCCAGCTCCATGTTCGGATATGTATTAACGGCTACTAAGACTCCTCCTCTTTTAAGTACCTGGTACGAGTCAATTTCTACCTGCCCACCAATGCTATCTAGAACTACATCAACATCGCTAATAACATCCTTGAAATTGACTTTACGAAAATCAATGGCTTCATCTGCCCCGAGAGACTTAACGAGCCGGTGATCCTGGGTAGATGCAGTAACAATGACATAAGCCCCTTTATTTTTAGCCAGTTGAATAGCAATGCAGCCAAGGCTTCCGGCACCTCCATGAATAAGAACGCGTTGACCTTTCTGCAGTTGACCCATGTCAAAAAGAGCCTGCCAGGCGGTAATGGATGCGATTGGCAGTGAAGCTGCCGCTGCGAAGGATATATTCGAGGTTTATGAGCAATGTCTTTTGCTGGTACAGCAATGTACTCGGCATGGGAGCCATTGCGAGAGACTTCAGGTCGGGAGTAGACTGCATCGCCTCTGGAGTAACCACATACCTCAGTCCCTACTTCTACCACACTACCCGCAAAATCCCAGCCCAAAGTATGGGGGAATTCGATTGGAATCAGGTCTTTGAGATTTCCATCCCGTATCCATCGGTCCAGTGGGTTAATGGCGGATGCAATCACTTTTACCAGAACTTCATCGGCAGCAATGCTGGGGATGTCTACTTCCTCAATTTGGAGGATGTCAGCAGAGCCATGTTGGTGAATACGTGCTGCTTTCATGTTTACACCTCTGTTTTCTCATACACTTTCGACTGTGGAAGGTAATATTAAGTGCAAGGCAGTGTTCTCAGTAGAGAGTTATTTTAGAATGAAGAGTTCTGATTTTGAGTACAGTTGACTATTCAAAGCTTAAACACTTGGCGATATTTGTATGCGTTGTGGATAGCGCTAGTTTCGCTGGCGCAGCTAGAAAAATGAGTACTAGCAGATCGAGGGTCAGTGAGCAGGTTTCTCAATTGGAGGAAGCCTTAGGTGTTCGCTTAATTCACCGGACAACACGTCAATTGTCTCTTACTGAGGAGGGGCGCAGAGTATATCAGCAGGTGAAAGGGCTGCCTGATATCCTTGAATGTGTCAGTGATATTGTCTCAACCAGAGAGCCTGTCGGCAGGGTTTCTCTGTCTCTTTCCACAGATGTTGCACAAACTTATGTGCTACCCATCTTGGACGCATTTCGTACCCGTTATCCTGGTGTTCATCTCGATCTTGTAATAAATGACGAAACGTCAGATTTGGTGGCTCATGACATTGATCTGGCTATCCGAACCTCTTTTCAGGACAGCAGCTCTATGGTGGCGAGGGTTTTGTATCAGGAGAGAACCGGTGTTTATGCAAGCCCGAAATATATTGGGGCGTTCGGTCTTCCCCGTACAATCAAGGAGTTGGAGAGTCTGCAATGGCTGACTTTGTCCCAGGCTAGTAAAGACGGTTCCCAGCAACTATTTGCCCGAGGGAAGAATGTTATTGTAAAACCTTTGGATTATTATTCTTGTAACTCACCCTGGATGATTCAGAGGATGTTGCTATCGGGTTTGGGGCTTGGCTGTATTCTACCCAGTGCTGTCCAGCAAGACATCGAAGAGGGTAGGCTGGTGGCGGTTATGCCCGAGCTGTCTGGAGAAAGTCTCACTGTTTCTTTGGTCTATCCCTCCAGAAAAAAAATCCCCAGGCGTACCCGCTGTGTCATCGATTTTCTACTGGATGCTGATTTGTTTCATCAGACAGCTGTCTAATAAAGGCTTGTGGCTGGAATCGATTGATTGCGTAAAGGCTGCAGATTGACGACTCTGTTGCGTCAATCAGTTCTTTGAGAGGAATAGGGCTGGATGTATAGGCCATTGATAAGCCCTGGTTAGCCAGAGCTTATCAACAGAAGATCTTTACTGGGCTATGAAAATACCAAGGCCCGGTATAACAAAGAAGGCCAGCAACAGATACAGGAATGCATAAGCGCGGTTTCTTATGGCCAGGTCCGATAACCTTTCAGCAGCGTATAGAGGAATTTCACGCAACCACTTGACGCCAAAGATAAGGACTACAGCAAACAGGTTGAAGAACAAGTGCACCAAGGCGATAGTCATTGCTTGTACAGCCTCAGCACCGACAATGGCGGTTGCTGAAAGCAGGGCTGTAATCGTCGTACCAATGTTGGCACCCAGGGTAACAGGGTACATCTGACGTACAGAGAACACGCCACTGCCAACAAGAGGAACCATCAGGCTGGTGGTGGTAGAAGAGGATTGAACCATAACCGTCATGATGGTACCGGATGCAATACCTGATATAGGACCACGACCAATCGACTTGTGCAGAACATCCTTGGCACGACCAACCATTACCTTTTTCAGCAGTTTGCCCAGTCTAACCACAGAGCTGAAGATCAGGAAGATACCAATGGCGATCATAGCCAGGCCACCCAGAGTGGTGTCAGGCAACAGACCGGCAAATCCTTTTATGATATTCACTGCGGGTGCAGTCAATGGCTTGATAAAGTTCAAGCTACCCATGTCAACGGAAGAACCGCCTACCAGGCTTGCAGCTACGTGCTGGGACAGTCCGCTCAGGAAACCAGTCATCAGTTCCAGAGGCAGAATAATCAGAACCGCCAGGTAGTTAAAGAAGTCATGGACAGTAGAGGCAGCAAAAGCCCGTTTGAAGGATTTGTCACAACCTATGTGACCCAGGCTGACCAGGGTATTGGTGATAGTGGTACCGATATTGGCACCCATAATCATGGGGATTGCCATTTCCACCGGCAAACCGCCAGCCACCAATCCGACAATAACAGAAGTTACTGTACTGGAAGATTGGACCAGGGCAGTTGCAAGGGTACCGGCAATCAGTGCCAGAACCGTATTGTTGGCAAAGCTGAACAGCTCGGCAGCGGCTTCCGCACCGCCCACAGCCATTTTAAAGCCTGAGCCCACTACGCTGACGGCAACCAGCAGGGCATAAATCCAGAGGAGAACCCTCATCCAGATCCGACCATAATGTTTGCTGGTCAGTTTGTAGTCAGCTTTAGCGCTGGCTTTACTTGTTGCTTCAGACATTTTCTGCACCTTGGTGCTGTGTGAATAAAGATGGTGGCGAAAATATAGGTCTTTTGTTTCAGAAATATTACAGATATGACATTTTTCTGAAATATTCCAAAAAAGACCTCAATCCTTCCCGAAAAAAACCATAATACGGACTTTCTATGACACTGGGCTTATTACATAAGAGGTTTATCGAACATTTGCACCTTAACGGTTTCTCCTGCATCAATATTGCCCTGGGAAGCAGGCAAAACGATATAACAGTTGGCCATGCTCATGGATCGGAGAATGCCTGACCCCTGACTGCCAGTAGTAACCACCTCAGCTTCTCCTTTCTCGTTGGTTGAGAGAATACCCCTCTGGAATTCCAGGCGGCCGGGTTGCTTCTTAAGGGGAGTACGACAAATTGCTGGTAGTTCAGTGGCTGGGGCCCGATTCGCTCCCATCATATGATGTAAAGCAGGTGCTGCCAGCTGTTGAAAAGTCACTGTGGCGGAAACAGGATTGCCTGGCAGCCCGAAGAATACGCTATTGGGCAGCTTACCAAAGGCGAAAGGCTTGCCGGGTTTAATGGCCAGTTTCCAGAAGGAAGTATGGCCTATTTCATTGAGAATATCTTTGACAAAGTCAGCGTCACCTACGGAGACTCCTCCAGAGGTAATCACCGCATCAGCAATCTGGTCGGCTTCAAGAAAAGCTTCTCGTATTTCAGATCGGTCGTCTCTGATCTTGCCCAGATCTAAAACCTCTGCACCCAGTCGTTTGAGCATAGCTGAGACGGCGAAGCGATTGCTGTCGTATATGTCACCCTGTCCGAGAGTTTCACCGGGGAGTTTCAGCTCGTCACCGGTGGAAAAGAGGGCTACTTTAATTCTGCGCATAACAGGAACCTGGGCGACTCCCAGAGAAGCCAACAGGCCAATATCCTGAGCCTTGACGACATGACCTTTTTCGAAAACCTGGCAGCCTTCAGGTACGTCTTCACCAGCCCGGCGCACGTTCATACCTGTCTTGGATGGCTCTTTGCGCAATAGGATGCCTTGCTCGGTCTGCTCAGTCTGCTCTTGCATAATGACAGTATCAGCGCCTTCTGGAATAGAAGCTCCTGTCATGATTCTTATACAGTGACCATTGGGCATGGTGCCTTGATAGGGATGCCCGGCTAAAGACTGTCCTGCAAGTGGCAAGACTGAATGATGCTCAAGATCACTGAAGCGAAACGCATACCCGTCCATGGCTGAATTATCATGAGATGGGACGTTAACTGGAGAAATGACGTTGTCTGAAAGGACTCGATCCAGGCAGTCTGCCAGAGCAACCCTTTCCATTTCTGTGACGACAGGCGTTTCTGTGATCAGTTTCTCAAGCCCTTCGTGCAGGGGCATTAATCCTGGGGCAGCGCAGCAGTCTGTCATTGAGCAATCTCCTTGAAACAATAACGATAAATGAATTCGGCAATCTGCTCCGGGCTGTTGAGGTTCAGCTGGGGAAGTCCCGGGTTGTCGGTTAAAGGTATGTCCCAGGCAATTGCAATAATGTTTGGATCTTCAGGGTAGAGCAAAGGGCGATCGAGACCCTGACGATGCAGTTCAATTTTAGGGAAAGCAGCATCTCTGAAACCTTCAACAATGATCAGGTCAAGACGGCTGCAATCGAGCAGCTGCAGCTCGTTCATCAATTCGGGATCAGTGTGGCCAGACTTTTCGGTATAACAAATAGACCTTTCCGGGGTGCTAAGGAGCAACTGACTGCTGCCTGCCCGTCTGAGGCGATAACTGTCTTTACCCGGTGTATCAGGATCAACGCTGTGGTGTGAAGCTTTGACAATCCCGATGTTCAACCCTTTGGTACAGAGCAGGGGAATCAGTTTTTCCAGCAGGGTTGTTTTGCCCGTACCGCTGAATGCCGCCAGCCCAATAAGAGGCAGAGGGAAGGATTGCAGTGAGAGGGTTGGCATGCGCATTCCCGGTCATTCATTAAGTGCGCTGAAGTCTATTGAAGTATCCATCGCTACTCAATCATTCTTTGCTATCAAGAAAAGTGATGTCAGGTATAAGGGGGAACGGTTCGGAGTTAGCCATTTGCCAGTGGTACAAGTGAGTCAGGGCAATGGTTGTATCTACTATAAAGCGCTTATTGTTTGACCGAGTTGTTGCCATTAAAAATCGTCCTTTCGGACATGGCTATTTAATTGGGTTGGCGTTAGGATGTCAGCGAATTCAATTTGAATTAGCGCCGAGCTTCGCAGCCTAAACCTGACTCAGGTATTACTCCTGAAGGTATGGCTGCCAGGCCGTAACCTGATGCGTTCTATACGCAAGGTTGCCAGGGTTCACACAGAAATGTCTGGGCCTCCCGTGTTTGGAAAGGTGTGAAATGCGACCATTAAATGATCCACAGGGACGAACGTTTCCCTATCTCAGGCTGTCTCTGACAGACCTGTGCAACTTTAGTTGTAACTATTGCCTGCCTGATGGTTGTGAAGAACACCATCATAAGCAGTCGCTGGACCTGTCTGAAATTAAACGACTAGTTACTGCTTTTTCAGCAGTAGGTGTTGAGAAAATCCGCTTGACTGGCGGAGAGCCAACACTGCGCTCTGATTTCAATGATATTGTCAGTACCATCAAGTCCATCCCTGGTATTCAAAAGATCGCCATGACCACTAATGGTTATAAAATGGACCAGAGAGTGGATTCCTGGCTGGATGCCGGTGTTGATCAGGTTAATGTCAGTATCGATAGTTTGGACCCCAGAGCCTTTGAGGCTATAACCGGGCATGATCGTCTTCAGGAAATAATGGCTGGTATTGAAAAGGCCTTTGCGAAAGGGCTTCCTTCTATCAAAGTGAATGCCGTTTTGATGAAAGGGGTCAATGACATTCAGTTAGGGGTCTTTCTGGACTGGATCAAGCATCAGCCTATCACCATGCGCTTTATTGAGCTGATGCAGACAGGCGACAATGGCAGCTTTTTCAATCAATACCATGTGCCAGGGCAGCAGATCAGGGATCAGCTGCTGGAGCAGGGGTGGGTCAGGATGACCAGAAAGAAAGATGCTGGCCCGGCTTATGAGTACTGCCATCCTGATTATCAGGGCCGTATTGGTCTGATTACGCCCTATTCAAGAGACTTCTGCAAAGACTGCAATCGTCTGAGAGTAAGCAGTCAGGGGCAATTGCAGCTTTGCCTGTTTTCCGAATCGGGCCATGATCTTCGTCGACTGCTGCAAGATGACAGTCAGCAGGATGAATTGATTCAGGAAATTCGTTCGGTACTGCGATTGAAAGTAGACGGCCACTTTCTGGATCAGGGCTATACCGGTGGTACTCAGAATCTAGCCCAAATAGGTGGTTGATAGTCTCAAGTACTTTCTGAGGCTGTTAATAACACAGAGAATTTTAATGTTTATTTTCCTCCGGGTTGGCGCAAGCGCCCTGAGGAAAAGTAAATACTGCCGTATACATTCTGGTTAAGGTGGGTATAATGCCGCCCGAAGATTGGCTGGGCGACTTTTCTTTCGTTACGGGTATACAGTATTGAGTCAGTCTTAGTCCTGACTGTCTGCGGTAACCTTCCTGATGACTCATACGATCTTTGATACTCCTCTTGTAAATACTCTCTTTCGATATATTTCTACTTTAGGTCTGAAACTGACAGGCTGGAAGCTATCAGGCAAAAAGCCGGATGCTAAAAAGTATGTTGTTATTGCCGCGCCTCATACCAGTAACTGGGATTTTATTCTGGTTATGGCCATAGCCTTCAAGTTTGGGATCAAGATGTCCTGGATGGGAAAGAGCAGTCTCTTTAAAGGCCCCATGGGTCCCATCATGCGGTGGATGGGCGGCATTCCTGTGGAACGAAGCCGAAATACCGGGTTGGTTCAGCAAATCGTTGATCGATTCAATACCTGTGAAGATCTCATCGTGACCATCCCTCCTGAAGGAACCCGCAGCAAGGTAGGCCAGTGGAAAAGTGGTTTTTATCATGTTGCAGCTGGAGCTAACGTGCCTATTGCCCTGGGGTTTCTGGATTTCAAAGTCAGGGAAGGAGGTTTTGGCCCTCTGTTTTATCCCACAGGCAGCTATGAGGATGATCTGAAAGAAATTCAGCATTTCTATCAAGGAATGACGGGGAAAAGACCTCATAAGTTTTGAGAATGCCATGGGGGCTTTTCAGAAGCTGCTGAATCTGCTGGTTTGGATCCTTATAATCACATTGTCTAACAAACAGTAGCCATAAACCCTTGCCGCCCATCGGCTAAAAACAGCCTGTACGATTGAAATACAGCTATCTATGTTGAGTAAATAGCGATAGAATGACCGGCCTTTTATGGGAGTGCCGTTAATTCGGGTCTCCCAAGATGTCCTGGTACTCCGTTTACCTCTGTGATCGGTTTGAATATTGAATTCTCATCGGATACCGATCCTGTCAGTTCTTTCGAGATCTTCAACGAAGTCATGGACACCCAACTGCCATGAGTGGAAAGGTCGCTGCTTGTTATGAACCCAGCGGCCAGAACATGGTCAATAATCACTGCACGTTACGAAAAGGACCGTGCAGTGGATCAGTGTACATGGGAGCTGTTAACACCAGCTCAGGTCGCAAGATCTGGAAAGAACGATCAATGTTTTCATTGAATTATTCAAGCTAATCAATAACTTGTCTGACTCTCTGAAACCTGTCCTGTTCTACAGAACGTGACTACCGACTTTTTGCCTGCGACTAACCCATGGACGATTGCTCACGGCTTAAGACCGGCATTACCCATCCGGCTGCCTGTCAGAGTATCTACAGGGAGAGCACTGATCGTACCAATGCCTAATTTTTCGGAGCACTTGATGTCTGACGACACAACCCCTACTGAGCCAATGATCACCTTTGCTGACTTGCCTCTTTCACCAGCAGTGATCAAGGCAGTGCAGGACGTAGGTTATGAAACACCTTCTCCTATCCAGGCTCAAAGTATTCCCAAGATTCTTGAAGGTAAAGATCTGCTGGGTCTGGCCCAGACCGGAACCGGCAAGACTGCTGCTTTTGCCCTGCCTATGCTATCCAGGCTGGACATGAGTGTCAGCGACCCTCAGGTTCTGGTTCTGACTCCTACACGAGAGCTGGCCATCCAGGTGGCTGAAGCTTTCCAGCGTTATGCTCGTCACATGCCGGGCTTCCACGTACTGCCTGTCTATGGTGGTCAGGATATGCGTGGTCAGCTGAGAGGCCTCAAGCGAGGCGCTCACGTTATTGTTGGCACACCGGGTCGTGTCATGGATCACCTTCGCAGAGAAAGCCTGAAGCTGAACTCTCTGAAAGCCGTCGTTCTGGACGAAGCGGACGAGATGCTGCGTATGGGCTTTGTGGATGATATTGAGTGGATTATGGAACAGACACCTGACGAGCGTCAGGTTGCGTTGTTCTCTGCCACCATGCCCAGACAGATTCGTAAGATTGCCGACACGCACCTGAAAAATCCTGCCACGGTTGAGATCAAGGCTAAAACCGCCACAGTTGATACCATTACCCAGAAAGTATGCATGGTTAGCGGTTTCCACAAGCTGGATGCTCTGACTCGTATTCTGGAAGTGGAACCATTTGATGCCATGATTATTTTCGTGCGCACCAAGACAGCAACGGTAGAGCTGGCTGAAAAGCTGGAAGCCAGAGGTTTTGCAGCAGCAGCCCTGAATGGTGACATGAGCCAGGGGCTTCGTGAGAAGGTTGTAGAACGTCTTAAGAAAGGTTCACTGGATATCCTGATCGCTACTGATGTTGCGGCACGTGGTCTTGATGTAGAGCGTATGTCCCACGTAGTAAACTACGACATTCCATACGACACAGAAGCCTATGTTCACCGTATTGGTCGTACTGGCCGTGCCGGTCGTGAGGGTGTAGCCATTCTGTTCGCGACGCATCGTGAGCGTCGTATGTTGCGTTCCATTGAACAGGCAACTCGTCAGCGCATTGAAACCATGCGTTTGCCTTCAATGCGCGATGTGCGTGACATGCGTATCCGTGCCTTCAAGGAAGAAGTGGTGAAAACCATGGAAATGGGCGAAGAGCTGGCCGGATTCCGTGAAATCATTGCTGAACTGGAAACAGAGCATGCACTGAATCACGAAGATATGGCGGCTGTTCTTTGCTTCATGGCTCAGAAAGATCGTCCGTTCCCTGATGGCAAAGAGCCAGAGCGTCAGCAGCGTGAGCACCGCGATCGTGATCGTGGTGAAAGAGGGGAGCGTGGTGGAGAACGAGGAGAGCGTGGTGCCCGTCCTCGTCGTGATCGCAAAGAAGATAATGAAGGCATGGTTCGCTACCGTGTGGGTGTTGGTCGTGATCAGGGTATTACTCCTGGAGACCTGGTGGGTGCTATTGCCAATGAAAGTAATATCGCCGGCAAAAACATTGGCCACATTCGCCTGTTCGATACTTGCTCTTCCATCTACCTGCCAGAAGGCGTAGAAGCATCCACTTTGGATGCGCTGAAGAACGTCAAGGTACGTAACAAGGCTTTGGACCTGAAAGTCTGGGTCGATGATGGACGCAGTGACAACTCCCGTCCTCGTCGTGGCCGTGGTCGTGATGGAGATGCTCCAAGAAGAGATCGTGATCATCGTGGTGGAGACAAGCGTCAGAGCTCACGCAGCAGACCTCGTCGAGAAGCATAAGCTTCAACCTTATTGATCCTGAAAAAGCAGAAGTTTGATACTTCTGCTTTTTTTATGCTCTGAATTCAAGGCATAGTGCATCATCCCTTCGTATTCTCATTCTACCCTTGCTTCACATGAGAGAAGCTCACAGGTTAATCTTGAGAACACTCGGGTTTTAGTTCATCCGATACTTGCGGCAAAGCTACCTCTTTTGGCTTACCAATGCCTGTCTTTATTATGTATTTTTGTGCTGCTTTCATTGGGGGAAAAAGACCTTTGACGTAAAAGTCCGCAATAGGAAGATAGAATTTAGTCTCTCCTGGGCCTTGTATAAAAAACCACAGGTTATGAGTTCCACTTCCCATAATTCCGACTTTAGATTTGAGGGGCTTTTACAGGTTGGCTGATGAAAAGTGAGGGGTTGCAACAGAAATAGCCTTCAGGAGACGATTGATTTATAAGGATCAAAATTTCTGAAGGATCAGACATGTGTGCAACACCCTCACTACG
>NZ_JBPCXO010000532.1:0-4613 GCF_051008435.1 Endozoicomonas sp.
TTGATCTTCTGCGTCTGTTTTACCCTTCTTTGGTGAATAGCAAAAAATCAAAACCCTATTCTGTAGGTTTCATGCATTCAGGAGGTGAGAAACCTCTCTCTAATCAAGAAATCACGGATTCAGGACTGACTCATTGAACAAACGAATAAGAGTCAAAATTATAGATGGTTTTTGAATAATTATTCCGAGGCGTCAAAAGGGTTGTTCCAGTACTTTATATTCTGGATTTAATGAAGGTTGTAACCGTTTCAGCGGCTTCCAGTAAATGCTGCTCATGAGTAAAGCCTGATTTTACTCTGGGTTTCAGGTCATGATTACCGTCTTCCAGCCAGTGGAGCTGAATATTCTTAGACAAGTCATAACCCTGAACGGTTGAATGCTCACCCATAGCATCACGGCTGCCCTGAACCACTAGCATCGGTAGTGGAAAATCAGTCAGATGATCTGTTCTTGGTTTATCCTGTTTACCCGGCGCATAGAAGGGATACCCTAAACAAACGACACCGTTTAATGAAAGATCAGGAAACTCAGCCACCAGCAAACTGGCCATTCGTCCGCCCATGGACTTACCACCGATAAACAGAGGGCCTGTGTATTCGTCTCTCACTTCCTGAATCACTTCTTGCCAGCATTGCAATAATTTAGGTTGTCGGTCCGGCGGTCTTTTCTTACCGGTTTCTCTACGCTCCTGCATATAGGGAAACTCAAACCGCACCATGCTGACCCCGGCAGACGGAATCAACTCAGCCATTTGATTCATAAAATCGCTGTCCATCGCCGCTCCGGCACCATGAGCAAGAATAAGCAACGGAGAGCCGGCCCCAGCACGGTTCCAGATAAGATTCATAAACGAACAGTCCGAGATCAATGAAGCGACTGATTGTACCCGTATTTCTCTAACCCGTCCCTGCCATCTGGACTAAGCTGGTCGAAACGCCTGATCCTGCTCATCAGGAAAGAACGTCTTTATCTCCACCTTGTTATTAATCGCCCACTGTCGTTTTACTTCCATGCTCAAAAGTCTCTAATAGCTAACGGAAGCCTCTGATGTCCCAGGCCCGATTTACCCAGGGCTCAACAATGAAACACATCATTGTGATGAGCCTCAGCAATGCCGCAGGAATCACCACCCTGTTTCTTGTCGACTTGCTCGATCTGTTCTTTCTCAGTTTGCTGGGTGAAAAGTTTCTGGCCGCCGCCATCGGCTATTCAGGGACGATTCTATTTCTGACCTCTTCACTGGGTATCGGTTTATCCATTGCCGCAGGTGCGCTGGTATCCAGGGCCATTGGCAGTCATAACCGGGAAAGAGCCTGCCAGTTTCAGGTTAATATCTGTTTCCTGGTGCTCCTGATCAGTATCACTCTGGCCATCGTCGTCTGGCTTCTCATTCCACAACTACTGACTTTACTCGGTGCCACGGGCCAAGTTCACGATCTGGCGGTTCGCTACCTGAATATCCTGATACCTTCCATGCCTCTGGTCAGCCTGGCTATGACACTGGGAGCCGGATTGAGGGCGGTGGGAGACGCCAAACTGTCCATGACCTCTTCACTGGCCGCCGGGGCGATCAATGCCATCTTCGATCCCATTCTGATCTTTCTTATGGACTTGAATATCGAAGGTGCTGCCATCGCTTCGGTGATGGCTCGAATTACACTGTTTGTCATTTCCTGCTACGGCATTTTTCACAAACATAAGCTTTTTTCTCCCTTTCGCCTTTCCCTGTTTGGCAAAGACTTCAGAAACATCATGGGCATTGCTCTACCGGCCATTGCCACCAATCTGGCCATGCCCTTCAGCAGTGCCTGGATGGTTCGCTATATGTCACAGTACGGAGACAGTTATGTAGCAGGCTACTCCATTATCAACCGGCTTATTCCTGTTGCTTTCGGCGTTATTTTTGCTCTGTCCGGAGCGGTGGGTCCTATTGTCGGGCAGAATTTTGGGGCAAGAATGATTGGCAGAGTGCGTGAGTCCCTGCGCAACGCCATCTTTTTTACGGTGATCTATGTCATTATGATTTCCGTCGTTCTGTTTCTACTGCAGGACATTCTGATTGAAGTCTTCCGGGCCAGACGCGAAGCGGCCAATCTGGTGTCGTTTTTCTGTACCTGGATTGCCATCAGTTTTGTGTTCACCGGGACGCTGTTTGTCACCAATGCTGTTTTCAACAATCTGGGCAAGCCTGGTTATTCAACTCTGTTGAACTGGGGCCGTGCCACCCTGGGAACGATTCCTTTTATCTGGCTGGCTTCACAGCACATGGGGGCTTATGGGGTACTGGTGGGACAAGCTGCGGGTGGGATTCTGTTCTCAGCTATTGCTATCTGGCTGGGTTTTCGAACCATTGATTCCATTGAGTGCAAAATCACACGACAGGACATTATTGCCAATATCATGACCCACCAGGAAGAAACCATGGCCTGCTCTTTCTATCCAATGTCATCGGAGTGTTCTCAACTGGCGCAAATGGCGGAAGAAGGTGAGTGCGAAGAAGCCTGCTATCCGCCCGATAAAGCCAAGCAAGCGTCTTGATCCCAACGTTAAACCCCTGCATGCTATGCGCAGTTATTTCGCAAACTGACGCTAGAGTTGGAAATGAGCACACCACAATCCGGAATTACTCCAGAAGCCAATACCGATGCCTGCTTTCTGGTTTTGAATATCAAGCAAGATGCAGAAAGCCTTGAACAGATTAGAAAGACCTGTGCACGGATCCCCCAGCTGACTCGTGACTTGAGTGAACAGTACCCAGAGGCAAGGCTGTCTTCCACCCTCAGTATTGGCAGCAAGGCCTGGGATATTTTGTATAAAAGCAACAAGCCGGCACTGCTGACCCCCTTCAAATCGTTGACTGAAGGCAATCGGGTCGCACCCGCTACTCCGGGCGACCTGCTGCTCCATATCCGTTCCAACCGCAGGGACGTCAACTTTATCCTGTTGTACAGGGCCATGGACCACTTTGGCCAGAGTGTTGAAATTCAGGAAGATGAGACAGGTTTCCGCTACCTGGACAACCGTGATCTGACCGGCTTTGTGGATGGCACTGAAAACCCTCAGGGAGAAAGCCGAGCCAGTGTGACTCTGGTGGGTGATGAAGACGATGCCTTTGCTGGCGGCTGTTATATCCACACCCAGAAATGGGTTCACAAATTCAACCAATGGGACAAACTGGCAGTGTCCGATCAGGAAAAGGTGATCGGACGTACCAAAAAAGACGACATTGAATTCAGCGACGAAGAAAAAGCCCAAACCGCTCACGTCAAGCGTTCCAATATCAAGAACAGCGAAGGCAAGAGCATGGAAATTCTGCGTCACAGTATGCCCTATGGCAATGCGGCTGAAGGCGGACTTTACTTTGTCTCTTACTGCCGTACACCGGTTCACTTTGATAAGATGCTGGAGTCCATGATCAAGGCTGACGCCCATGGCCACTATGATCACCTGATGGATTATTCAGAAGCCATTACTGGCTGTGCATTCTTTGCACCTTCTGTTGAGTTCTTACAAAGCTGCTAAAAAACGCTTCTTTCTGAATGCCAGCCCGTGCTGGCATTCTCAAACGCTTCAGTTTCCCTCTTTCACATACCTCTCACGCTCAATTATGTACACGACCTTCAACGACCCCCCCATATGCTCCTGGTCTTGGTTAAAAAACGGAACTTTGACCACCCTTTACTGTCCAGGCATTGGTATTTAACGGTCCCGCTGGCATGAGAAAGGAGTTCCAATGCAGCCCTCTTCTTCTAAAGAACCTGGTGCTATACAAGCGCCTTTAACCCCTCCTGCGCCTGTGGCTGGCATAAAAAGATCCCGATCTTTTGATAAAGAAGTTCTTACTTGTGAAGAAGTCTTGTCCAAAACGCCAAGCCCTGAACCCGACCCAACACTGAAACCTTCTTCTTCAAAAGTAAGAAAAGTCAGCAAAACGGACTCGCCTGAAACCATTCGGCCATGCCCTTTGCAGCCCGAACAAGGGTGGGGACACCATATTGAAGCAACATGCTGCGAAGAGGCTCTGGATAAACTGCTGTCCATTTCAATCTCATTAAAAACGCTGGGTACTAGGAGTCTGTCGGACTTAGCCGACCGTAGCGAGAAAAAGTCCGGTTTGAGACAGTTTTTATGATTATGTGAGGCGAATAGCGAGCTATTCAACGAAAAGAATCATAGAAAATGGCCAAATCCGGCTTTTTCGCAGTAGGTCAGTGGTAAGTCCGACAGGCTCCTAGTCACACGGGGAAAGTAAAGCTGATGAAAACCCCTTCTGATGAACGTTACGCTGTCAAGTTTATCAAGCCGGTGAAAAAGGCCAGTGGGACTAGCAAACCCGGCAGGCGCGATCTGTTCCAAGGTGAAGCCATAGCCTTAAGCCGTCCATCCCATAAAAACGTAGCGGATACCTATGCACTTCTGGTCATGAACACCAAAAGTGGCCAGTACTGCGTCATTAATTCACCGGATCAAATACCCAAAGACCAGAAAGGGGTTTGAAACAGTATTGAGTAATCTATGATTATCTATCATAATCTCATACTATGGATAAGAGATTAGTCAAGATTGGTGAAGCAGCTCGCTTGCTGGGTACTGACCACTCAACATTGAGGAAG
>NZ_JBPCXO010000533.1:0-3521 GCF_051008435.1 Endozoicomonas sp.
TAAACTCGATAAACCGTAATAGCTTCTTTCGTGATCACTGTTCGATACTTTGAGTCAAGGAAGCTTTCTTGTATCCAGTCTGGCACTTCCTCATTTTTTTCTATAACAGTAACTTTATCGTCTATCAGAGTAGAGTAAATGCCAAAGCTATTGATTTCTTTCTCTGATATTCTATTTTTCTTCTCCCCTTTAGGCGGAGGAGCAGCTCTGGCAACAGGCCGGTCATCGTCAGGTAGATCCTCAACCATATTCCCTGTAGAACGGGAACGAAGCCGGGTCTTCGGCGTGTATTTGCCTACTTCCTTCCTGAGCCCGGCCAGCTCTTTGAATAGCTCCCCGAGCTGGGTCATTTGTCGAACCAGACGAGCATTACCGACTGCTCGTATCGCTACTCCGGCACCGGCCGTTGCGGACATCAATACAATGGTCAGCAGAATCTCAAAGGCAGCGCCTCCTGCAAACTCGCTGACTTTCAATGGGTGTTGGGCGCGGTAGTAATCTTTGGCAAACCGGACGAGCAGTGTCTGGCAGTGTTTATCGTCCCAGGTGGTCATCCGAGGTTCCCGAACAGGTTAAATGCTTTCACCCGGTTTGAGATAGTTTAATAGCTCTTGCTCATCGATTGGGCCGGTAATCGTCTCTCTCAATATTTCACCATCCTTCCACCACTGATTAATGGTAATTTCAATATTACTGGCCTCGGTGCTTGTGGTTTTCCGTAGTGCCAAGTACTTTTTTCTGACCAAGGGATCGGGAACTTCCATAAACGTTTCCCGGATGCCATCCATGCCTCTACTGAGACCACGAAAATCACCTGCCAGTGAGCGTACCGTTGTTTTCTTCCCAAGTTTTGCATTTTGTAGAGCTTCTTTTGAAGATAATTTCATACTCAGAAAGTTAGGTTTGACTTTTAGATCCCAGAACCACTCTTCCGTCTCCATAGACTTTGTGGGCACAAAAGCAGGGGTCTGTTTCTTGTAATTCTTGTATGCAGCTAAAGCGTTAAGCCCTGTATCAATAAATTGCTGGTAGTGTTCAATAAACTGTTCAATATACGCCAGTGATTGAAACTTACGTTTGAGTAACTTGGATTTAATTTGTGGGTTCATTGCGTTGCGTCCGGCCATTGGCTGACTTTGGGGGAGAGGTTGGGTATGGAGTTGTGCTGTACGTAGAGCTGTTGTTGACCGCCTTCCAGGTAAAAATCTTTTCCATCAAATTCTTTGTATTGTTGGCCAGCAGTACTCCCCTCCCAAGCCTTCATGCCTCCGGAGCCAACAGTGTGTTTGACATAATAGCCATTGTCATTCCAGGAGTCCTTGACGGCATAGCCATCGCGCCAGGTGGATTTGTTCGGGGGTAACTGTCTGGCCCAATAGGTTCCTGATTCACCTTTACCTTCGGCACTGCCTTCATCGATAATACGATAAATGGTTTCACCTTCCTTCAGCTCAACGGGTTTGATGTCCGAGAAGTTCTTGAAATCTTCCCAATCGACGACATCCGGATAGCCATTTTCATCAATCAATTTCTGGAGTTCAGGGTCAAACTCTTTTAATCCTTGAGCCTCCGCAGGCATCACGCCTGCTTTGGCGCCCAGCGGTTTGCCATCTGCCTGTATGGTATAAGGATCTTTAACGTCACCATCCAGGTGATCACGCTTGTAGACTCTCTCCCCATCCAGTGGGGTCACGCCCTCACGGGGGGTATAATCTCCCCTTGGTGGCGGATTATTTTTAGCAACAGGCCTGTCATCATCAGGAAGATACTCAATCATATTTCCCGATGATCGAGAGCGAAGAGTGGTCTTTGGAGTATATCGATCAACTTCTCTCTTAAGCTCAGTCAATTATTCAAACCGTTCACCCAGCTGTTTCAGCTGCCGGATCATCCGCCCCTTGCTGGCCATGTGTACTGCCACCCCGGCACCGGCCGTTGCAAACATCAATACAAATGGTCAGCAGAATCTCAAAGGCAGCGTCTCCTGCAAACTCGCTAGCTTCCAATGGGTGTTGGGCACGGTAGTAGTCTTTTACGAACCGGACGAGCAGTGTCTGGCATTGTTCGTTGTCCCTGATGATTTAGGTGATTTACCAGGCTTCCCTGAATTGTTCAGTATCCACCTTTTGAGGATCAAAACCCAAGGCTTCGATCAGCTCCCGGTATTCGCCTTCATGATAAGTCTGGTTGGCCTCTGCCAGCCATTCATGAACCGAACCTTTGTAGGGTGTCTCGTGAAAGGCTGAACTCGTTCCTACATTTAAGAAGGTTCTGTTTAACTCAGGTTCCTATTCTCCAACTGGGAGCCCAGATGACCTTTATTCAGTAGAGACAGGCTCTATTATGCACTTTTTCCCGACCACTCGAAGCAAGATTCAAGACCTGCCCCTCTGCTTCCATCTGTTGGTGGAGCGAAACGCTATTTTTTTATGTGATAAATCTTCTTGTAGTTGTAATCTATATTACAAAGAAGGTCCGACAGCTGTGGGTTTCCTGTGTCTAATTCACGTATTGCTTGCACGCCAATTATGATTGCATCTACACGCTCTAGATTGGCTGATTTTCTGCATTTTCCCTTATCGTCGAAGTCATTCAGCATAAATCTCAATTGAGCTTCAATGGATTTCCATAAAGAATAATCTGGATTCTCTATACGCTGTTGTTGTACTTCAGCTAGTGCAGAGTTTATATCGTTAAATAAGTTCATCACTTTTACTTAATTTCATTGGCGTTTAAAGCTGTTGCGATCCATGGTGAAGTATTGATTTGCCCCATCCTCAGCTCGTATAGTTTCGCCAGGTATCGACCATGTATCGTCGATCTCGGCTGCTGTAGACTTAAGTATTTTAACGCTGTTTTCTGTTTCGTATATATTCACTTCCTTCACTATTATCTCTCCGGTATTCCAGTCTTTAGCCTTGTCTGAGATTCCCAGTTTCTCTGGTTTAATTCCGGGTTCTGCATAGTAGTTGCCTTGTGGTCCGCCGGGAACTTGGTATTGATGAACGGCTTTTCCTTTAGGAAGCTCGGTGACTTCAACAGGTTTTGAGAAATCTATTCCAGACAAGTGTCCTTCAATTTTGGCAACTGGCATACCTTGCTCTGCATAGAATTGATGAGCAACTGATTTACGAGCATTTAGGTGGGTTGTAGAAATGCCATCAGATCTGGCTATGTCTGACTCAAAGTCTTGAACAGTTTTTTCTGTTTGTGTTGTTGTATTCTCGCTATTGTTTGTCTTCTCATAACTCTCCCTAGGCGGAGGCGAAGCCTTGGCAACAGGCCGATTATCAACCGGAAGATCTTCCACCATATTGCCTGATGAACGACTGCTTATCGAAGTGTTCGGTGTGTACCGATCCACTTCTCTCTTGAGTTCAGCCAGCTCTTTTAGCCGTTCACCCAGCTGCTTCATTTGCCGGATCAGGCGTCCCTTGCTGGCCATTTGTACAGCCACTCCGGCACCGGCTGTTGCGAAAACCAATACAATGGTCAGCAGAATCTCAAAGGCAGCGCCTCCT
>NZ_JBPCXO010000534.1:0-11987 GCF_051008435.1 Endozoicomonas sp.
ATTACCTGTAAAACTGATGTTTTTTAGAATCAGGGAAAACAGCCTGACTGCTTCTCAGGAAAATCCGGCAAAACTATACGACGAAAGGTGTTCTACCTGTGCTTTGAAATTCCTATACATTGAAGTAGACGGCTACCGACCAGGACGGGGCGATATCCGTAGGCCAGACCTGGTGATTGTTGCTGACTCCAGCAAGCCACCTTCAAAAGATAACATTGATCAAGTAGTAGAGTTTAAGTTTGGGCAGGATAAAAGAGATCCGTTCCAAGATAGTGCTTATGAAAACATTGCAGGCAAACGGAACAAATACTCAATATATAGGGTAGGTGGCCCAAGGAAAGATAGGGAGCAAGGCTGTAATTGCCAAAACCCAATTCAATCTGCCGTTTAAACAAAATATGAAGGAATCGCCATGTCACAATTTGATCTCAACACTCTCAGTGACCAGCCTGTAGCCTACTTTTCTCAAGGTCACCCTGCTGCCCGCATTGGTCTGACCATGACCTTCTATTTTGGTGCGCCAGGCAATGCAGATAAGCGTCAGGCACTGGTTAGCAGTATTCAGCATTACCTCCAACAGGCACAAGGGCATCTTAGGTCTTATGCAGTAATAGGAGATAGGCGGTTTCGAAAGCTACAACCTGGAGATATACCTGACCAGGACCTTCTGGAAAACATGCTGGATACTGACACTATTTTTCAATTTGAAGCAGGCGGTGAAACTGAAGGAATCTCATATCCCTGGGCATCAGCTGCCTTGGCTGAGGATGTCACTAACCCCCATTATCTAGGTTATCTACTTTTAACGTACCCGGCCTCAATGCTGAACAAGATGGGAGTACAAGGCTTTGCTCAGCTGTTTGTTTCTATATGTAATTCTTTACAGGTTGAGCATGCTTACGCCGGTCTGGGGCTTATTCTTCCGTTCGATGTCGGGGGAATGAGAGCGGCACACGGAGTTCTTGGTGAAGCCGCCATGCGGTGGCCCGGACTGGATGCTTATAATTTAACAACAACAAGCATTCATTTTAGCGATGGAATAAAATCTATTAATTTTCTTACGGCAGTGTCTCATCGCATTCAAAGCAAGGCTGGTGGAACCGAGGCAATATTAGCCAATGCAGGTCCACGCATCCTAAGCTGCCCCTACAGTAATGGCACAGTCTTTCAGGCAGGATATGAACCACAAATGGGAGCCGCCAACCAGCCGCCTGAAGATTATGTAGCATTGGGAAAGGCTCTGAAAGCAGCCAGGTTCCCACTTGACGACTCCCTATTTGATGACCCGGCAGGACAAGACGACGAAGCCTTTACCCAGCGCTGGCTGGCACGATTTGATGGTTAGTGGAAAATTGCTGTTCTGTTGAGTAGTCTGCTCCTCGTTCAGTTTGTCGAACTTGGAGTCAATCTGATCCAGTCGCCTTGAGAGATCGTCCATCACGGTCTTCCTTGACCTGGGAAAAGGTCAGATTATTGGATTCAAAATAGGCTTCCTTGCCGGTGTACTCCTCCCATCGGCGCACAATCACGTCCACGTATTTGGGGTCCAGCTCAGTCAGCCGGGCACTGCGGTGAGACTTCTCACAGGCAATCAGTGTGGAGCCAGAACCACCAAACAGGTCCAGCACGATGTCATGGGTCTTGGAAGAATTGCGGATAGCCCGTTCCACCAGTTCCACCGGCTTCATGGTGGGATGAAGGTCATTCCTGGCAGGCTTGCTGTAGAACCAGACATCGCCCTGGTCTCGAGCACCACACCAGAAGTGTTCATTGCCTTCCTTCCAGCCGTAGAGGATTGGTTCGTACTGTCGCTGGTAGTCGGAGCGCCCCAAGGTGAACGTGTTCTTGGCCCAGATGATAAACGTGGACCACTTGCCCCCGGCTTCCCGAAAGGCTTTCTGAAGCGTATCCAGCTCAGACGACGACATGCAGATATAAATCGCCCCCTTGCAGACCCCGAGCAGGTTGGTCATGGCAGCCAGCAGGAAAGCATGGAACTCAGTGCCCAGGTTGTCGTTTTTGATCCGGCGATCTTTTTTCGCCTTGGTGTTTTTCTCGGGATTGGCGTAGTCGACGTTGTAGGGCGGATCGGTGAATACCATATCCGCCAGCTGGCCTGCCATCAGTGTTTCCACATCAGCCTGCTCGGTAGCACTGCCGCAAAGCACCCGATGATTGCCCAAAACCCAGAGATCACCAGCCTGGCTGACAGGATGCTCTTCCGGCTCAGGAATCTCATCATCGTCGGTCTGGCCTTCAGGCTCGTCCACCAGCAGCAGGCCTTCCAGTTCTTCATCGGAAAATCCCATCAGATCCAGATCAAAATCCAGAGCATCCAGTTCCGCCAGTTCCTGCTTGAGCAGATCTTCATCCCAGCCCGAGTTGGCGGTGATCTGGTTGTCGGCAATCACCAGCGCCCGACGCTGGGTTTCGGACAAATGCCCCAGCACGATCACCGGCACGGTTTCCATCCCCAGTTGCTTCGCCGCCATCAAACGACCATGACCGGCTACGATGACATCATCACTGCCCACCAGCACTGGATTGACAAACCCGAACTCCTCGATGGACCGGGCAATCTGGTTCACCTGCTCATCGGAGTGAGTCCGTGCGTTGTTGGCATAGGGCACCAGGCTGGCGACTGAGCGATGTTCGATGGCTTCAACAAGGATTCTGGACATGGTTCTTCCGTGATTTCCAGACATGAAAAAACCTCAGACCGGGAGGGTGTGAGGTTCAGGTGCACTTCGCTTCGATGTTAGCGTTAATTCTTGTCAAATTTGGCAAAAGTGTCCAATCCTCCAACTACGGACTTTAAGCGACACCGACAGACAAACACCTCTTTAAGCACCCTGAACGGGTCAAATTACCCTGAATTTTTTTGCAAAATATGGATAGAAATCCGGTTTATGGCCTTGCACCAATGGCCATAGGCTGTTTTTCGATTCACCCCTAGGTCTTCCGCAATCACTCGCCAAGGCAGTCCAGAGGCACGGAGCCAGATTAGCTTGCGTTCCTCCTCACTGACCCAGCGAAGCCAGCGCATGCACTGCACCATGCGGTCGATCTCATCCTCCGAAGGCTCGGGCAATCTCAGGATTTTGTTTTCACCCTGGTAGACTTCCCAGCGGTTGGGATTGATCTCCGGCCAGAAGGCAGAGTACCGGAGGTTAATCCCTGACGACACTCGTCGTGCCACCAGCCAGGCTTTCCGATAGCGATTGGCCAGTTCATCCTTGCACTCCATGACTTCGCCCCCTGTGGTTTTGTTATACAGGCGAGGCCGACCTGAAGGAGGCTCGCCTGTATATATTTATATATACGGTGTTGTTGAATTCTGAAATCTAGAAATTATTGCTTAATAAACAATCACTTACTGACTTCGGATTCCAGAATTCGGAAAACCTGAGTTGAATTCTAAAAAGCCCGCATAACCATTTGAAATCCTTTTAAAAATAAGTTCTCAACCAGATTTCAAATTTTTTGAATTCTGCGAATTCTGAAATCTGGCCGAATTCTGAAATGCCATTTTCAGACGGTTTCTGACTTCTATTTCTGACTTCTAAAGAGTGTCCTGATAAACCCACACATCCGGGTTTTCAACCGGTAGCAATGTACCGGTATTCGGGCACTTAAAATCCGTTGGCCTGATACTGCACAGTGCCTCACCCTCCACCCCATAGGCCATGCCATCAACACATAAATACCCGAGCTTGCTGCGCTTTGGAGCGGGCAGGTTGTACTCGTCATAATCCCGGAAAAACTTGATATAGCCCTTGGTGGCCAGCACCTGAATCCGATCATAGATGGTCGTTTTGCCACCCAGGCCCAGCTGGTTTTCAAACTGCTCGGAGAACTGGTTCACGGTGAAGACCCTGCCCTTCAGAGCTTCCTGATAGATCAGGTTGACGATCACTTCCCGCTTTCTGATGCGCTCTGCATCATGTTTCTTGCCCAACTCTTCACCCGCCAGGCGCATGCTGTTGGCAGGCGCTTCCCGCCACTGCCCATCTTTCTTGATGACCCTCTGAGCCTTGGGGGAAGGGCCGTTTCTCAGCTCGTAATACAGCATCCGCTCAGGCTCCAGCTCTTCCGGCCTGAACAGCAACATCCCGGAGGTATAGTAGCCTCGCAAGCTGCCAGCACCAGAGAGAGCCTGAAAGGGGTCTTCCTCCAGCTGTCGTTTACTCATCTTTCGGGTATGGTGAACCAGCACTACGCCTGAGTCCGGGTTGACGATATCCCGCAGCTGTTCCACTCGCTCCTTGAGAAAAAACAGCATGGCGTTATTATCATTTTCACTGCTACCATCCGGACCGGGATCAAACACATTCCTGATGGGATCAATAACAATAACATCAGGCCCTTCAGGGAAAGCCTGCTGGATAGCCCTGACGATGATAGGCAGACCCACCGCATTGAGAATCAGTTTTAACCGGGCGGTCATCACCAAGTTCTCTCGGACCCGAGTCAGCTGAAAGTCCTTCAGAGGCAATTGCTTCACTCGTTCACGCAGATAGTGGTATTGCACCTCCGCCTGAAGATAGAACACCTTCAAGGGGCGACTGGGGCGCATATCCAGAAAGGTCAAGCCTGCTGACATATGTGCGAGCAAGTTCAACAGGAAGTCACTCTTGCCTACCTTGGGAGCACCACCTAATACCAGCATACCGCCAGGCGTCAGTATTCTGGGGGACAACAAATCCTCAGGCATCGGTGATTCGTCATCCAGCAGCTCACCAAAACGATAGACAGGTACGGACTCTTTGATCGTCTTGCGTCGTGTGGTGATCATCCAGTGACGAATATCGAATGCTTCAGCCACAGCATCCGCTGCATCCCACTTCTCGGGTTGCTGTTCAGGTGGTTTTAGAATGATGACCGATGCTGCCCCTGCATCAGAAATAGCCTGTGCTGCTTGTTGGGCATAAAGCAGTCCAGCCTCATCATGGTCGGGCCACACCAACACTCGTTTGTTTTTTAGCGGAGACCAGTCCGTTTTATCCGTAGGAGCCTTGGCACCGTTCATGGCTGTAGTGGCACAGTAGCCACTATCAATCAGAGCCTGAGCTGCTTTCTCTCCCTCCACCAGTACTACTTCGCCTGCTACCTTGATGCCCGGCTGGTTATAGAGCGGTCGGGGATTGGGGGCTTTGGTTTTACGGGTCTTTACATCCCAGGGCCTGAACTCCTTCCCATCCGGTGTGTCATATCGGTAGACACACGCAATCAGATTACCTTCGGCATCGTGATAATCCCACTTGCCGGTATGGTGGCCCAGATCCTCATACTCTTCCTGGTGGTTAGCCGTAGCTGGTGGAGTGAATGACGGCATACCCAGCCAGTCCGCCATAAACTGAATGACTTCAGGGAAATCCCTTTGTGCATCCAGCTTCTGGTGTTCTGCAGTGAGGCTGATAATGTCACCACCCTCACCACTCTCAAAGTCGTGCCAAAGCCCACTGCCTAGCTCTACTTCCAGGCTTTTGCCTTTCTTGCCCTGGACATTGCCCAGCACAAACTTCTGGCCACGCTTTTTACCGTTGGGAAACAGCCAAACCAGAAACTCTGGTAGACGTTCTTGAATACGACGTTTGACTTCTTCAGCATTCAACTTGCTACCCGAACCTTGTTCAGGAGCATCATTAAAATCAAGCCATTTGTTCTTCATTGTCACAGTCCCTGTCGGGGAAAAGCCCACCCGCAGGTGGGCAGCTGATGGTTAATCCCACTGGTTGTTGTAGCTTTCAGCCGGATGAGGGGCAGAGTCCGGAGGACTGTAGAGCTGTGATTGCAGCTGAGCCTGGGAATGACCACTCTGCTGACTGGCGGGTGGATGCCCCTGGGGAGCCGTCTGGCCAAACATCAGCTGGGCATACTGCTTGTGTTCCGGTGTGATGGCCTGCTTGATGACATTCTTGGGTTCGTCGTACTGGTCCTTTTCAGTACTGATCTTGGCGACAAACTCAATACCATCCAGCTCTGACAAAGACTGCAACTGTCGGGCTTTATAAGCTGGTGGACTGTTATCCTCGGCCTTGATATTACGTGCTGATTGCAGGATTCCCCGGACAAATGACCGCCCCATGTTCTCCCACTCAGGGCCTTTGGGACTGTGCATCCCAATCAGGGACCAGACCTTACGCTTGGCGTACTGGCCTTCCAACACGGTGAACTCGGCATTGAGGTAGATGGCTCCGGTATCACCACAGGTGGCGTTACCACCGGTCCAACCCATTTCGGGATTGTCATAGCCACCGGGCTTGAGGGTCATACGAACTTTGACCAAAGTGCCTGAAGGAATGACATCATAGCTGCCCTGGTCAGTGGCATCGTTAAAATCATTCCAGCGTGTCATGGCTCTTTGTTGGCTCATGGCTGTTTCTCCATTCCTTGGGATTGAGTTTCAAACTGGACGGGCTGCCTTGAACCAGTACGGATCTTGGTAAACAGTTGTCCGAGGTGAGGCGGTTCGAATACATCCAGACGTCCGCTGCGATCCTTGGCCGGGTAGCCATAGGGGTTGAGGGTCTGGCAAACGAAAGTACGACGCAGGTTGCCTTCTTCATCGGGCAAGCTGGCCAGGGTGATGACCTGATCAACGATGCCGGGCAGCTCCAGACCGGTTTTACTGCCCTCGATCTGGGGCTGGTGGAGTTTGCGGTTAAAGTCGTCCACTCGTTCCTCAAGGATGGCGACAAAGACCACGTTCTTGCCCCGGGCATGTTGCAGGTGAGTCAGGGCTGCAATCATCTCTTGCCCATGAAGACCATAGGCTCCCCGAGTATCCGGCTTGCCGGTTTTCTCGGAGAAAGCCTGGGGCTGCCCCTTGCACCACTGAAAGCAAAGCCGACCCAGCACCGTGATGGAATCGATAAAGTAAGTGTCGTATTTCTCCAGGGACTGGGGATCTCCATACTTACGACACACCGACTCATAGTGGGCTTTGGAATACACCTGATCATCCCGAAGCGCCGGATTGGGGCCTGCCAGGTAGACGGAAAAGTTTCGGAACTCCGGCCAGGTGGCCGGGCGAAGGGTATCACCCGGCCATTCCTGAACTGCCAGGTCACCGGCTTCCAGATCCACAAACAGGGTATTGTCCGGGTCGAGACTCAACAGCTGGGTGGTTTTTCCCACCCCACTGTTACCCAGCAGCACACATTTGATTCCCTTGTGCTCTTGGCTGCGTTGTTTGGCATTGATAATAGGAAGGCTCATGATGACCCTCCCACCAGCTGGTAGGTACAGCGACCAGGTTTGATCTGACAAGCCGACTCAAAGGTCTGGCGAACAGGCTCCGGCCATTGATCAAATTGCTCCTGGGACACTGAATACTCAATATTCAGGAACTCAGAAGGATCTTCTCCCTGATCCTGAATCCGCTGGGCTATTGTCTTCAGTTTTTGCTGATCCCAGCTGACTTCCCTGGGCAAGTCCACCAGCACACGCGTTCCTTCGTCATCAAAACTGATGGTTCCGAAGTCCTGCTGCAACTGAGCCCGGACCTGGGAAGCCTTGAAGACGTACTTGTAGGCAATGACTGATTCCAACCAATCCTTTTGCACCTGGAGTTGTGCCAGGGCTTTATCTGTATCCCTGACCAGCGTCTCCAGCTCTGCTCCGGAACGAGCTGCCAATTCAGCTACGCCTATCCCCTGGATGTTTTCCAGCTCCAAACTCATGGCTCACCTCCCTGATCTACCACCGGTGAACCTACTGCGTTATAGAGCCGGGACTGCTCGTACTCCAGAACATCTGACAGCCGGTACAGGATTTTCGAGCCGATTCGCATAAAGCGGGGACCGGTGCCATCCTGACGCATTCTGGCCAACGACTTGATGCTGATATTGAGACGCCTGGACAGCTGGAGTGAGTCCAGATGAGCCACCTGGGTTTCAGGTGTAGGACAAAGTGTAGGAGCAACGGCTCCTGGTACTGAGTCTTGCATGATGACCTCCGTGCTTTTCGTGTTCATGCAAGACTGATACTGGGGGAGCTACTGTAGGAGAAGTGTAGGAGCTGTAGGAGAAACTGTAGGAGGACGCTTTTTTCTGAAATTAATGAAAAAAAAACCGGCTCAGGGGCCGGTATTGATGTCATTGTGATTGATTGATCAAGCTTCAGATGTTTGAAACATCTCCAGCTCTTCGAATGCTTTCAGCCAACAGCGCCCTGAAGCACCCGGCTCGTAATCGATAAATTCTCTCCAACGAGGTTCTTTATGGAAGAACTGGCTGAGATTGCTGGAACTGGACTCTTCCAGGAGTAACTGGGTCAGAATTCGGGGAGCACCTCTTTTACCTGCTTGCACCAACTGATCCACCAGTTGGCAACGAGCCGGTCCACCTTTCAGTAGCCAGGGATCATGGCCTAACACCCTCAGTATTCCGTTATGCTCATCCCAGATAATCCCTTCCCGCTCCAGCCGTGCCTGATCCGGATCAATATACGAGAGGAACCGGTTATAATCGACCGCCACTGACCCTTTAGGCAATAACTCATCCAGGGGCAGCAGCTGATAACCCGGAGGTAAAGCCATATATCGGGACTTGGGCTTTTGCCTGGAAATCACCACACAGGACGACAAGGATTGAGCAAACAAACAATCTGCAATGTCATCAAAATTCGGGTTCAGCTCTCGAATCAGTAATACCGTGACGCCTTTTCTCTCTCCCAGCTTCCAGACCCGGTCATCCAGTAGGGGTTCTACCTGGTCCAGATTGAGCTTTTCAGTCAGCCACTCCGGGAACCAGGCCATCCGGAATTGGTACATTCTCAACTCATCGTCCGTGACCTTGTGGCAGCCGTTGTAATAGTAAACAAACTCATCCTTGACCCTGTGTACCTGACGATAGCCGTCCTGAAGATCATCGGGGTAGTCCACCATGATCAGTCGGTCATCAGCTGGGCCTTTCGGGATAAAGCATTATTGCCAATGATGTCCTGCAGTACTCGGGGTAATAGAACTTCAGTTCACTGATCCGCTCTTTATCCGTAGCTGCCTCAAAACAACTTTTTAAAAAATCAAACGCTTGTCGCTTCATTGTCCTTGTCTTTATCCTCCAGAAGAACCCCCATCTGCACCAGCAGGTCATGGTTCAGGTAACGTTCTCGCTGCGACAGGTCACGCAGTGAGCAACTATTGGGAGCACTAAGCCGTACAACAATGGTTTCTTCCGGCAGATCGTCTGTGGCTTCACAGTGAAAGGCCAAGGTAACGCTCCGTATTTTGTATTTCCGGCTATCTTCCAAGCTGACACCGTTGTCGTCCAGGTTCTGGTAGGCATCGGAACGAAAAGCTTTTCTTGGGGTGGCTTTATAGACAGTAATACCTTGTCCAGGACTGACCTGAGTATCGATCTCTTTGACTACTGCTTCCTTGATTCCGAACTTCAGCTCGAAGCTGTCCTCAAAGTTGGGGCGTTGACGGAAGATCTCCAGATTAACCGGCCTGAGCTTCAGTTTTTCAGGGCTGTCTTCCTGATCCAGTACTGCTTCACAGAAGGTTTGCTTCAGCACGTCACGAATCGCTTTCTGATCTGCATACAACTCGATGACGCCGGTCTCCGGTTCATAAGTCACTGCATACTCTCGAGCCGGGTGGATGGTTTCCAGAATGACATCCTTGCCTTCTTCATCCAGCACCTCAAAGCTGACCGGTAAGCCTTCCCGGTAGATGATGAACTGCAGCACTGTGACCAAAGCATGATGGTCACTATGACGTTGTCGCTTCTGCCGCCTGACCACCAGCTTGTCATTATTGAAATGAGCTCTCAGTTTCTGCACAAAATCAGTCAGATCAACATCTTTATCCAGAGGCACTGGAGTAGTGAGATAATAACCATCCCACATACGACCATGACCCCGGTGATACTCCACATAACGGATCTCTTCGGCCTTTCTGAAATCGCTCTCATTAGCTGCCAGAAGCCGGAGGGCATTGTCGTAAGGGTTGCTGGTGGTGTTATGGGACCGGTCACTCATAACCCGTTGCCCGACCTCACTGGCCAGACCTACGATCCGGTTGGCCACATACTCCAGGCGAGCCTGATCTTGCTCATCGAACGTCAGAACATGTTTGTAGACTTCTTTGGGTGGAATAACGCGGGTCGTACCCGGTGAGACGGCTTTCAGATCAATCTTGCAGAGTTCGAAAAAGGTATCTGACTCCAGATCAACGCCGTGCAGTACTAGATGGACTGCTTTCATACTGGCTCCTTGCCATGGCGAAAGTTAACCCTTAACTTCAAGCGGACTAAATACTGTATAAATAATCAGTCATCCGATCAATAGACCCCACAGACAGACAGCTTTATCCAACCACAACGGATACCGGACAGAACGGGTCAAATTGCCCTTTTACAAAGGCTTCAGGGCTTCCGACAATAATCAGTAAATCCGCACCACCCAGGGATGGGAGCCCACCATGAACAAAACCCCGTCAAGCTACCAGCTGCATCCCAATACCCTGGCGATCTGCCAGATTCTGGCTGTCGGTATTGAACGCCGCCATATAAAGCAGCAGGAGCCGGAAAACGCCGAAAGAGAGAAAGAACACTGGACTAATGCCGGAACCAGAGCCTGTATGTCTCATACGGTTCAACGACAGGAGTCCAACAATGAAGAATGAATTACCTGAACAGTCAAGCCTGGCGGCCAAGGTGGCGGCCAAGGTGGCGGCCAAGGTGGCGGCCATTCAGAAGATGCCCACCAAGGCACTGCTGGATCTCTGGCCAAAGCTCTATGGCACCGATGCGCCCAAGTTGAATAAACGACTTCTGCGACAAAGATTGGCTTTCCGGGTTCAGGAGTTGGAGCTTGGGAGTCTTTCCGAGAAGCATAAGAATCGATTACAGCGACTGCAACAACCCTCCGCCAAAGACAAGCCCGTCCCCAAAGCCAGAGTCAACAAGCCACCCGCAGGCACCCGGATTACCAAGGAGTATGAAGGGGAAACTCACGAGGTGATTGTCACCAAAGAGGGCTTTGAATATCGGGGACAGATCTACCGCAGCTTGTCTGGGATCGCCAAGCTGATTACGGGTAGCCATTGGTCAGGGCCGGTGTTCTTCGGACTGAAGGGAAACAGCCCTGAGCGGGGAAAGAACCATGGGCAAAAGTAAGAGCAAAATTAAGGACATTAAACGTTGTGCAGTTTATACCCGTAAGTCTTCGGAAGAAGGGCTGGAGCAAGAGTTCAACTCACTTCATGCCCAACGGGATGCAGGAGAAGCCTACATCACTTCCCAGAAACACGAAGGCTGGGTTCTGGTACCGGACGAATACGACGACGGTGGCTTTTCTGGTGGCAATATGGAGCGGCCAGCTTTACAAAGACTCATGAAAGATATTGAAACCGGTAAGATTGATGTGGTGGTTGTGTATAAGGTGGATCGACTATCAAGATCACTGGCAGACTTTGCCCGGCTGGTGGAGGTGTTCGACAAGCATCAGGTGTCGTTCGTGGCGGTGACCCAACAGTTCAATACCACCAGCAGCATGGGACGGCTGACGCTCAACATTCTACTGTCGTTTGCCCAGTTTGAGCGAGAGGTGACCGGAGAAAGGATCAGAGACAAGTTCCTGCTCTCCAAGAAGAAAGGCAAGTGGATGGGTGGCACTCCTCCATTGGGCTATGACGTAGTGGATCGCAAGCTGATCCCCAATGAAGGTGAAGCAGTGATTATCCGGGAGATCTTCAAGATCTTTATTGAAACCCGCTCCCAGATTGAAACCGCCGAGCGAATGAACGACATGGGTTTCAGAACCAAACGACTGCCCCGCAAGGGTGGCCAAGTCGCCGGAAGCAAGAAGTTCACCCGGACTGCCATTTACAAACTACTCAAAAGCCGACTTTATAGGCCCTTTTACAGGTTGGCTGATCATTTTTGGGCCTCCTGCCTGATTTTTAGATAGAGATAATCAAGATCATTGTAACCACATGCCTTGTATATTATCCGCTTGATGACACCATTGAAGGCTTC
>NZ_JBPCXO010000535.1:0-71687 GCF_051008435.1 Endozoicomonas sp.
CTGATTTGGCCATTTTTTATGATTCTTTTCGTTGAATAGCTCGCTATTCGCCTCAAATAATCATAAAAACTGTCTCAAACCGGACTTTTCCTCGCTACGGTCGGCTAAGTCCGACAGACTCCTAGAAAACAAACAGCTTATTTTAGCTGCCAGCTTCTGACAAACAGTGTTGCCTGCACCTCACCCTGACGCACCTTGATCCGGACTGGCAGGGTTATATCGGAAAAGTCCTTGTATTGCAGGTATTCAACCTGCCACCCCTGCTGGCTGATCAGAGCAGGATAGCCCTGATTATTCAGTTGGATACTGGCATCGCTCTCAGGACTGGGCAGCCCCATGACCCAGTACCGCAACAGGCTGACAGGCAAGTCCCAACCGGTCAGTTCAAACAACAAGGACTCCGGGTTCTGGCCCTGATAACGTTGACCAGAAGCCTCCAACTCTACCGAGCCTGGCTGACCATTAATCTTTGCCACTGACTGACCCAGAGGGCCATCCAGATAGATGAGGTATTGGTTTTTAGTCTGTTGCCACTCCAGAGAAAGGGTTCCGGACTTGCCGGGCACTCTCAATCCAAGACGTCCTTTAAGGCTCCAGCTGTCGAGCGCCCCGAGCTGCAGTTGATGACTCTTCCATAAAGACTGGCGCTGAGATTCCGAAAGTGACTTCTCTGGCTTTGGAGTTGTGACACAGCCTGATAGCAAAAAGGCAAACAGCATCAGAACAGCAAGCTTCAGCTTTGAGGAAGAGTGAAATAGGTATGGAGTCGAAAACGGTATCTGCATACAGCCTGTTTTTACTTGCGTGTAATGAAACGGATCTTCTCAGACCCGTCACGTTAAATTATTCAACAGTGTTACTTAACAATGGAAACCTTGGGCTCAGATAATACATCGGCCTCTTGCACCGACTGCTTCTCCAATCGCTCACGGGTTTCTTTCAAAACAACACTGTCCGGAGCTTTCTGCAAGGCTTCATCCCACAGGGCTCGAGCATCTTCTTTGCGCCCCATGGCCCATAAAACCTCTCCAAGATGAGCGGCAACTTCATGGTCAGGGTATTTTTCATAGGCACTTTTCAGGTAATCCAGAGCCGCCTGATAATTACCCAGACGGTACTGAACCCAGCCCATACTGTCCATAATGGCCGGATCTTCATTGTCCAGGGCATAGGCTTTCTCGATCAGCGCTTTTGCTTCTTCAAAACGGTCTGTGCGATCTGCCAGAGTGTACCCCAGAGCATTCAGAGCAGCAGCATTTTCTGGCTGGGCCTTGATGATGGCACGCAGATCTTTCTCAAGATCATTAATACGCCCCATTCTTTCATACACCATGGCTCGACCATAAAGCAGATTGACACTGTCGGGGTAGCGCAAAACAGCATTGGTAAACAACGTTAACGCATCATCCAGCTCTGAGGCATTCACCAGGATCTCTGTCTCAAGCAGATACAACTGCACAGCGTGCACAGGAAAACGGTTGCGATCTTCATCCAACTGCTGTCTGGCCTCTGCCACCTTACCCTGCTTCAATTGCATCTGTATCAGGGCAACCCGTGACATCATAAATTCCTTGCCCGGCATGACATTCAGAAAGTACTTTCTGGCCTGATCAAACTGCCCCTTCTGCTCTACAATTCGTCCCAGGTAATAGTTGGCAGTGCTTTTCCTCTGCCCCAGCGACAGCAACTGCTTAAAGTACTTTTCGGATTCCTCGACCATATCATTCTCAAGTGCAATCAGCGCCAGAGAAAGAATGATCTCGACATCATGGGGGGATTGTTTCAGCAGAACCTGGAACTGTTTTCTGGCTTCATCCAACTTATCCAGATGAACCAGAACCCGGGCATAAATCAGACGAAGACGGGGGATTTCAGGGTGCTTTCTGACGGCATCGGCAAGCATTTTCTCTGCTTCATCGCCTTTACCCATCTTGTTAAGGATTCTGCCTTTAAGAATAATGGCTTTGACGTAGCCTGAGTCTTTAGCAAGGAGTTGATCACAGAGTTTAATCGCTTCATTCAACTGGTTGTCCTGCAATAACAGAATGGCCTTGCCCAGTTTCAGTGACCGATGATCAGGATAATCTTTGAGGATACTGTCGAAAGTACTCAGCAATTGTTCCCGCTCATCCTCGGGAAGTTCCGAGGCACTGGCGGCAAGGAAATCAAAATTAGCCTCACCCTCCAGAGCCAACACCATTCTCATTTGCTCAACCGCACGATCCAGCTGGCCCGCCCTGACCAGCTCAATAGCACTGGCCTGCAGTGCTGCAGCATTTTCATCATCCAGCTTTGCCCATAGGACTGCCGCATCCAGGGAAGCCTGCCGAGCTCCAATCACCTGACTGATCTGATAAGCCCTTTTGGCAATACCTTTGTCTTGAGTTTTGTGAGCCTGCTTAAGGTAGTTCCCCAACGCCAGATCATAACGCTTGCGCTGCCCTCCCAGTTCGGCAACAAGCAGATCATAAAGGGTATCGGGTTCAAATGAAGCAACCGGTTCTTCCGGTTCATTGTTAACGGAAGCAGGGACTGATTCAGCAGCCACCTCTGACGGCCCAGAAAGTTGAACTGAAGAACAACCTGACACCAGTATGGCTGCCAGCAATAAAGAGAAACCATTAAGTTTCTTCATGAATGGTATGCCTTTACCCGTTGGAAATAATTTCTGCACTGAAACCCTGCTCCTTGAGCCTGCAGTCCCGGATAGATCAACTTTCAACTGCAGTCTTCTTTATCATGACATACGCCCATTATCGTGAAAAACATTTTGCTAGAGAGCTTGCAACGGAAGACCGCAAAAACATTTTTCATTCGTTATGGGTATGACTGAATACATCCGGGTTTGCAGTTGTTGCCGTTCCATAGGAGAATTGATCGGCCAAAAGAGCGGTTAAAACAGAGCAAAGATCAAGATTCTTTGCTGGCCTGAGTGCACCACCTTCTGCTGACTGCAGTCTGTGAGCAAGGCCAGAGCCGATCACTGAACAGGGTTTTGATAATAAGCCGGGAACTGTCAGGTATTAATAATCTGCCTAGCATGACAGGAATTCACTCTGTTTTTGTTGAAATAAACACGGACAGATCAAAAACCGAAGCTTATTACCTGAATGTTCAAAATAGACTTTTCAGCCTACTTCAGGTGGCGGTATTCAGGGTGCAGGCACCAGTCCACCGTCCAGTGTAGTAGAATACTGTACGGTCAATAATAGCAGTGACACCCGAAATGACAGTTCAACCCGTCACAAGAAGGCGTTTGTACTGAGTCGAATAAATGATCACCTGTGTCAGGCCCCCTTATTCACTATGTATGGGAATCAGGAGAATGGCTAAAACCAATGGCATCCGGTGCGATTTACAGTAAGAAAACAGCCATGTGGCTGATCAGAGTGTAAGAAAAGGCAACAGGAGTTTATGGGGTATCTTACCGCCGGCATTAATCACAGAACCGCACCCATAGCACTGAGGGAGCAGGTTGCTTTTTCAACTGAGCAGCTGCCTGAGGCGCTTCAGGATGCCCGCCATTTCATGCATACCGACGAAGTGGCCATTCTGTCCACCTGTAATCGGACAGAGCTTTACTGCGCCAGTAACGCAGATTACCACAAAGCCCTTCAATGGCTGACCGGGTATCACAACCTGGATCAGAAACTGCTCAGCCAACACAGTTATATCCATCATGACAAAGCCGCTGTGCGCCACATGATGCGGGTGGCCTGTGGCCTCGACTCCATGGTTTTAGGTGAGCCACAAATCCTTGGCCAGCTGAAATCTGCTTACGCTCAGGCTCAGGAAGCCGGCACTATTGGCTCACTGCTGTCCAGGCTGTTTCAATATTGCTTTACCACAGCTAAACAGGTTCGCACCAATACAGCGATTGGCAGGCAGCCCGTTTCTATTGCTTATGCTGCCACCACCCTGGCACGACAGATCTTTGCTGATCTTTCTGAAAACACAGCCCTGCTGATCGGTGCCGGTGAAACCATTGAACTGGTCGCCAGATACCTTCACCAGCAAGGCCTGAGAAATATCATCGTCGCCAACCGAACTATGAGCCGGGCCAAGCTGCTGGCTGACAAGTTTGACGGCAAGCCCGCTCTTCTTTCCGACATCCCCCACCTGTTGCCTGAAGCAGACATTGTGGTTTCATCAACGGCCAGCCCGGTTCCGGTACTCGGTAAAGGCAGCGCTGAAAGAGCGATCAAGAAACGAAAGCACCGCCCCATGTTTATGGTGGATATTGCTGTCCCCCGTGACATTGAGCCCGAAGTTGCCGAGCTGCCAGACATCTTCCTTTATACCGTGGATGATCTGCATGATGTGATCCAGGACAATATGCAGCAGCGTCAGGATGCAGCGAAAGAAGCAGAACTCCTGATCGAAACCGGTGCTTTTGAATTCATGAGCCAGCTGCGCTCACTGGATGCCGTAAGTGTTCTACGCAGCTATCGACAGAGCACCGAAGCCTTAAGAGACCTTGAGCTGGAGAAAGCCATGCTCTCTCTGTCCAACGGCATCCCGGCCGAACAGGTTCTGACACAATTTGCACGTTCGCTGACCAACAAGCTTATGCACACCCCCAGCGTGCAGCTGAAAAAAGCCGCCGCAGATGGCCAGAACAATCGTTTAGAGTGGGCTGAAAAACTGCTGGGTATTCATCGCCGTTACGAAGATCGTGCTAAAGAGCCTACCCACTCTTAGCGCCACCAGCCAGCCCCCTCCCTGCCCGACTGTAATACAGCCAGAAGTAACCGGTAAGTATCTGGCCAGTTGTTTCGCACTATTCTGGCGAGTGGATTTTTTCATCCTTCAAGGCGTAACGGCGGGCGCATAGCCTTAGCTATGTAACTAGAGTTGGAACGCAAAAGGATGGAAAAAGCCGCCGTCCAGAATAGGCGAAAACAACTGGCCGGGTACTTATGATCTATTTAACCCATCAGGTCCACACCTGAAACAAGATTGATTAATTCCAATGAAAGATCCAAACCTGGCCAGCCTGAGTGCCAAACTTGAAACCCTGCTGGAACGTTTCGAGGAACTCGGCGCCCTGCTCAGCGACCCCCAAGTGATTGGTAACCAGGATAAATTCCGCAAGTTTTCCAAGGAATACGCGGAGCTTGAACCGGTTGTCAGTGCATACCGCGAATACGACCAGATCCAGAAAGATCTGGAAGACGCACTGGCCATGAAAGACGACCCGGAAATGGCCGATCTGGCCGAAGAAGAAATTCAGAGTTGCCAAGAAAAGCTGCCCACCCTGGCCCAGGATCTGCAATTACTGCTTCTGCCCAAAGACCCCAGGGACAGCAATAACACCTTCCTGGAAATTCGCGCAGGTACAGGGGGTGATGAGGCCGCTATTTTCGCTGGCGACCTGTTCCGAATGTATTCCCGCTATGCAGAAAAACGCGGCTGGAAAATCGAAGTCATCAGTGCCAACGATGGTGAGCACGGTGGCTATAAGGAAATTATTTCCCGCGTGGTCGGCAACAATGTGTTTGGCCACCTTAAGTTTGAATCTGGCGCTCACCGGGTTCAAAGGGTGCCTGAAACAGAATCCCAGGGACGTATTCACACCTCCGCCTGCACCGTGGCCATCATGGCTGAACCCGACGAGCAGGAAGCCATTGAGATCAAAAAGGAAGACCTTAGAGTCGACACCTATCGCTCATCCGGCGCCGGTGGGCAGCACGTTAACACCACGGACTCTGCCATTCGACTGACCCACCTGCCCACAGGCATTGTGGTGGAATGCCAGGACGAGCGCTCGCAGCATAAGAACCGTGCCAAGGCCATGACTCTGCTTTCTGCAAAGCTGCAGGACGCTCAGGAGATGGCCGCCGCCAAAGAGATCAGCGACACCCGTAAAAGCCTGGTCGGCAGTGGCGACCGCTCAGAACGCATCAGAACCTACAACTACCCACAGGGCCGAGTCACAGATCACCGTATTAATCTAACCCTTTATAAATTGTCTGAAATTATTGAAGGTGAGCTGGATCCTGTTATTAACCCACTCCTTCAGCAACACCAGGCCGACCTGCTGACAGGCTTATCTGATGAGTAACTCAATGAGCAGGATTGACCTGACCCTCAGTGAGGCGACTCAACGCCTCACTGACAGTCACGCAGCTCGAAGGGAACAGAGCAATACAGCTCGCCTGGATGCACAAGTCCTGCTTTGTCATGTACTGGAAAAGCCATACAGCTATCTGTTTACCTGGCCCGAAAGGGAGCTGACTGCAGAGCAATCACAACGTTTTGAATCTCTGTTGGTACAGCGCATAAAGGGAACACCTGTCGCTTATCTGACGGGTGAGAAAGAGTTCTGGAGCCTGAAACTTAAAGTCTCACCTTCAGTACTGATTCCCAGACCCGATACAGAACTGCTGGTTGAGCTGGCGCTATCCATGCCACTTTCGAATCAGGCAAACGTTGCTGACCTGGGCACGGGTAGCGGTGCCATTGCCCTGGCTTTGGCGATTGAAAAACCACACTGGGCCGTGATTGGCGTTGACCGGCTACCAGAGCCGGTAGCTACAGCAAAAGAGAATGCAGCTCTGAACCAAATCAGTAACGCAACATTTGTTGAAGGTGACTGGTGTTCGCCCCTTCCCGATCAACTTGACATGATTGTCAGTAACCCGCCGTATATCCGGGAAAACGACGAACACCTTTCTCAGGGTGACGTGCAATTTGAACCCAGATCAGCACTGACGGCAGGCAAGGATGGTCTTGATGATATACGCACCATTAGCCTGCAGGCTTTTGAAAAACTTCGCCCAGGAGGCTGGCTGTTATTTGAACACGGCTATGATCAAAGCAGCGATATAAAGTTGATACTGAAATCCAACGGATATACAGCCATCAGCACACGACAAGATCTGTCTAATCAGGACCGTGTTACTCTGGCACAAAAACCCACTTAACTATCATCCGGATGCGGCTATGCAGGCTGGTATCGATGCTTCCGAAATGATTTATTTACAGAATCAGGTTTGCTTATTGGCGGCTCAGAATCAGGTTAATCAGCCATCTGGGGAGCTGCAGGTTCAGTGGTCTGTGCTAGAGCTGCTTATGGTTACGATCAAGGATGGTGGGGAAGCAAGCCTGGAGCCGAAAAAAACCTATCACCCACAAATTGACGGTAACTGATAATTTTTCTTCATGTTGTCATACAAGATTCTGGCGTTGTAATACTGGTCATTACTGGTCGGTTGCAGTTTGATTGTCAGACGACTGGTAGTGAAGTGATCGGCAGATCTTCTGCCAGTATTCAGGGTTGTTTCCTGATCAATAACCTCAAAGTAGGGATACCCGTGTTTGCAGGCCAGTTGGGCTGATCTTGCCAGGGCGTAATCTCTGGCTGTCGATGAATGTGTTTTGAAGTTAACGATTGCAGTGATTTCAAATACCGTCTCGTTGACTTGTACTTCTGTATAGCCTCCTCCTTTCCCATATGGGCCGTATTTTGTGTAGGACACACACCCAGTTAATACCGCCGCTAAGGCAATTACAACAAGCTTTTTCACGACTTCATTCCTGACGATTAACGTCGTGCATTTAACCCGATTATTCAGTCAAAAAAAAGCCGCACTTTCAGTTTTGGTTCATGAATTTTGAATCAAATTGACATTCATAGTATAGCCACAAGGTTCCGATTATGTGTACAGATGCCCCCTCCGCATGACCATGAGAATCAGGAAAAATACGCTGATATACTCCAGTAGATGCAAGACGACTGGGAGCAGCGTTTCAAGCCCATTGAAAGAGGGATTAATTGATGAGGCGATGAACAAGAATGAAAACATTGCTATGAATGCTCAAGACGCTAAAACCGCTGCCCAGTTGTCGTATGACACTACTGTAGGCATGAGCGAACGCAATATGGGGCGCTATGGGTCTGAAATGAATGAAGATCAGATGGCCGCTCAGGAACGTTCCAACAATATCGCGTCCCATGGTGCAGAGATCAGTGCCAAGAACAGGGCATAAGCTCTATCCTGTAGACAACCTGGAAGCTAAATATTGCTCAAGGTCAGTATAAGCAAACCTGATTCTGTAAATAAATCATCACCAGATTGACGAATTTCATACAGTTTCGATAAGCTTCCGCCCACTCAACCGCTCTCATAATAATCCTACAGGGGACTGTCCAATTTCAGCTTTCGAGCATGAAATTGCCTTAAGTCTGACAGACTCCTACCCTCAGGATAAGTAGAGTCCGCTCGCCCATTAGAATTTCTTCGGAAGAATCCATGCACCTAAGAAGGTTCCAGCAATTTTTGTATCAGGAGTATGCCGTCGGCGTGCTGTTGATAATTGCTGCGGTACTGGCGATGATTGCCGCCAACTCCCCTCTCGCAGGTCTTTATGATCTGTTCCTGCAAACCCCTGTCCGCTTTGCCATAGGGCCACTGGATATCCACAAGCCGATGCTGTTGTGGATAAACGACGGACTGATGGCCATCTTCTTCCTGTTGATCGGGCTTGAAGTAAAATACGAAGTCATGAAAGGAGACCTGAGCACACCTGCCCAGATAGCCCTTCCCGGCTTTGCCGCTTTGGGAGGCATGGTCATTCCTGCGCTGATTTATGCGGCCCTTAATTTTACCGACCCGGTCGCCATCAAGGGCTGGGCTATCCCTGCCGCTACGGACATAGCTTTTGCCGTTGGCATACTGGCCTTGCTGGGCAAACGTGTGCCACCGGCCCTGAAGGTTTTCCTGCTGGCACTGGCTATTCTTGACGATTTGGGCGCCATTATTATTATTGCCCTGTTCTACACCAGTGATCTGTCCATCGCTTCCATGGTTCTGGGCTCTATTTTCGTGGGAATGCTGGCCATCCTTAATCGAATGGGAGTGACCAAAACCTCACCCTATCTGATCATTGGCGCCCTGCTCTGGATTTGTGTTTTGAAGTCCGGGGTTCACGCCACACTGGCAGGCGTGATTCTGGCACTGACCATTCCACTGGATCTGAGAGACAGTCGCGGCCGCTCACCTCTCAAGAAGTTGCAGCATCAGCTTCATGGAAAGGTGAATTATTTTATTCTGCCCATCTTCGCTTTTGCCAATGCCGGTCTGGAACTCACCGCTGAACAAGTGGCAACCTTGGCCGACCCTATCCCACTGGGCATCATGCTGGGTCTCTTTGTTGGCAAACAGCTGGGGGTCTTCAGCTTTTGCTGGCTAGCCATTAAAACAGGGCTCGCCAAGATGCCCCCCAATACTAACTGGCTACAGCTTTATGGCCTTGCCATGCTCTGTGGTATCGGCTTCACAATGAGTCTGTTCATTGGCTCACTGGCCTTTGAAAATGACCCGCAGTTTCTGTCAACGGATCGAATCGGCATTCTTGCTGGCTCTTTCCTTTCGGCAGTTGTCGGCTATCTCGTATTGCATAAAGCCGGCAGTAAACAACAAACCTCCTGATTTGCCATGCAGCTTTTCTGACCGGAGAGCTGCATTCCCCCTGCGCCCACGTTTGGTTATACTCCCGTAGCTCTTGCCTAAAGCCGCAATCCTTTAAGCAGCCAATGAGCAATGAACAAATTTTCTTGGTAGACAGGAAGTAGGGATGGAAAATACCGGAGCATTGCTGGTTAATCTGGGTTCACCAGATAGCCCCCATGAACATGATGTACGACGCTATCTGAATGAATTTCTGATGGACAGTAACGTCATCGACATGCCCTGGCTGGTGAGACGTATGATTGTCAGCCTGTTTGTCCTGCCTAAAAGACCGGCCCAGTCCGCCAAAGCCTATGCATCTGTCTGGACTGAAAAAGGCTCACCCCTGATCAGTATCAGTGAAGATCTGCAAAGTGAAGTACAGAAACTGACTTCCATGCCTGTCGAGCTCGCCATGCGTTATGGCAAGCCTGACATGGAGAGTGCACTGGTCAGACTAGCCAGCAAGCCAGAAATCAAGGAAGTTCTGTTATTTCCTCTCTATCCTCACTACGCCATGTCTACCGTCAAAACAGTGGTTGAGAGAGCCGAAAAGATCATTAGCGAACACAAGCTCCCGATCACCTTGAAGGTTCATCCGGTGTTCTATGATCATGATGCCTACATTGATGCACTGGTTGAAAGCGCCAATGATTATCTTGAAAAAGATTTCGATCACATCGTTTTCAGCTATCACGGTGTGCCGGAAAGACATATCCGCAAGGATGACTGCACAGGCTCACACTGCCTGAAATCCGAGGACTGCTGCCAGAAGGCGTCACCGGCACATCATTCCTGCTATCGACATCAAGTTTACAGAACGACGGCCTGCTTTGTAGAAAAAGCCGACATCCCAGTGGACAAGTACACGGTTGCCTTTCAATCAAAGCTCGGGCGCGATAAGTGGCTGGAACCATCAACCAGCAGCATTGTTGAGTCGCTGGCCAGGCAGGGCATAAAAAAGGTTCTGGTCATCTGTCCGGCATTTGTTGCTGATTGCCTGGAAACTCTGGAAGAAATTGGGATGGAAGCCAAAGAAGACTTTATTGCCGCAGGAGGCGAATCCCTGGAATTAATCCCGTGCCTGAACACACATCCAGCCTGGACAAAACTGGTCAGCCACTGGCTTGAGAAGCCACTTCAGAACTGAGATCTGAAATGAACCCGACAATCTTTGCACAAGAGTCTTTGCACAAGAGTCTTTGCACAAGAATGCCGGGCTCTTAGAGTTCACCCCTGTTTCAGAAAGCCTGTCAGACTCGGATCTGCCAATGCCCGGCTAAGCACATCACTTAGAACCTTATCAATCAGCTCTTCATTTTTCTCGTCAGAAGGTGCCTTAGGTACACGTTCAGTGATCTCACTGGAGTATACTCCTTCAAAGCGCTGACCTTCTTTCATGACTCTAACGCGAACCTTTGCTTTCAAATCGACCTGGGTAATATAACTCCCGTCAGGGACAAGGTATTCCAGATCATCCAGATAAACCTGGAATTGAGAGACTTCTTCGGATTCCGTCACTCTTAACCCCATCTCCCGCAAGCCAAGCTCTACAGCTGAACGAATAGCCAAAGTCAGTCGGTCATTGGTTGTGATAGCGTTAGTGCTGTAATAAACACCACCACGACTGCCCAGAGATCGGGATAATCTTTCATCGTAGACAGTGACACTGACTGTCCCTTGCAATTGTTCAACAGGCTTTTCCACGGCGACCCTGGGATTTACATCCACTTCCTGAGGGCTCAGGGCACATCCGCCCAGGGCACATCCGCCCAGGGCAAGGGCACCCAGTAAAATGACTGACGCTTTTTTCATGAGTCCGGCTATCCTTTGATGAGTGAGACGCCCGTAGCGAAAGAAAATAGTTTACTCAACCATTCAGCTAAGCCGTTCAGTAAAATATTTCATAGAAATGCTCGACACGAATCCTATCCAGTCTCGAAAACTGGATCAACCAGCTTGGCAAAGCTGTTCATAGAGGATATAGTGCGATCAACTAAATCCATAAAATAACTTTGCGCTGATTTCAGAACGATGAATGTGGCCACAATGCCTATAGCGAAAGAAAAGCACCAGCCCGGAATCTTCCAGGCCTCTGACAGTAGCGACAGCAACGTGCGGGTTCCAACCACCCGTGAAGCTGTAGTGTTTACTCCCAAGTCCATTTTTCGTCCTTCCCGCCTACTACTCCTACTGCCTTGAGCAGACTATTTAATTTCACCTTCGACCCCGGCCGTCTGGCCCTCTGACCCCAAAGTCAGAAAAAATATTACATTTGAATAATGTCTAACTGCCAAGCTCAGGAAATGCCACCTGTCGCAAAACAGAACGCTTCAAAAGCGGCATTTCTAATCCGGTTTGTGCAGAAAAGAACAACGTTGAGCTGATAAAAGAACAGCTGGAGCAGCAGCCATGAGCAACGATCAAGTTATTATTTTCGACACCACTTTGAGAGACGGCGAACAGAGCCCTGGCGCGGCGATGACCAAGGATGAGAAGGTCCGGATTGCCAAATCTCTGGAAATGCTCAAGGTTGACGTCATTGAGGCGGGTTTCGCCATTGCCAGCCCGGGCGATTTTGATGCGGTAAAAAGCATTGCCGAAACCATTAAGGACAGCACTGTCTGCAGTCTCTCCCGTGCTCTCCCCAAAGATATTGAAGTTGCAGCTCAAGCCTTGAAACCAGCAGGTAGAGGCCGTATTCACACCTTCATTGCTACGTCACCATTGCACATGAAGCACAAACTCTGCATGTCACCTGACCAGGTTTTCGAACAAGCTATCGCTTCCGTGAAGCAGGCTCGTAACCTGATTGACGACGTTGAGTTTTCCTGTGAAGACGCGGGTCGGTCCGACATTGATTTTATGTGCCGTGTGATTGAAGCCGTTATTGATGCAGGCGCTCGCACTATCAACATCCCAGACACGGTAGGCTACGCTCTGCCACATCAGTACGGCAACATGATTGCCCAGCTGATTGAACGAGTCCCTAACTCTGACAAAGCCATTTTCTCGGTTCATTGCCATAATGACCTCGGCCTCGCAGTCGCCAACTCCCTGTCTGCTGTGGTGAGTGGCGCCCGTCAGGTTGAGTGCACCATCAATGGTTTAGGAGAAAGAGCGGGTAATGCCTCCCTTGAAGAGATCGTTATGGCCATTCGCACTCGTGAGGATGAGCTCAAGGTAGAAACCGGCATCAATACCCAGCACATCGTCCCTACATCGCGCCTTGTTTCAGGTATCACAGGCTTCCCGGTACAGCCCAATAAAGCCATTGTTGGCGCGAACGCCTTCGCCCACGAATCAGGCATTCACCAGGATGGTGTTCTGAAAAACCGTGAAACTTACGAAATCATGAAGGCTGAAGACGTTGGCTGGAACACCAACCGCCTGACTCTGGGTAAATTATCCGGTCGCAGTGCCTTCCAGTCTCGCATGGAAGAGCTGGGTATTACTTTTGCTGACCGCGAAGAGCTGACAGAAGCCTTTAACCGCTTCAAAGTACTGGCAGACAAAAAGTCCGAGATTTTCGACGACGACCTGCAAGCTCTGGTCAGCGATGTTCGCTCCAGCAATGAAGAAGAAAAATACCGTCTGGTTGAACTGGAAGCTGGCTCCAGCACCGGTAAAACACCAGAAGCGCGCCTGGTTATTGCTGTAGATTCCGAGGAAAAAGAAGTATGCAGTGCCGGGGATGGTCCAGTAGACGCCGTCTTTAAAGCCATAGAAAGTATTGCTGATTCCGGTGCTCGTCTGGCATTGTATAATGTCAGCGCTATTACCAGCGGTACCGATTCCCAGGGTGACGTCAGCGTACGTTTAGAAAAGCAGGGTCGAATTGTCAATGGCTCAGGAGCCGACACCGATATTGTGGTCGCTTCCGCCAAAGCCTACATCAATGCACTGAACCTGCTGAACGCTGATCGTCCAAAAACCAACCCTCAAACAGGAAACGTTTAACAGCCATGCAAGGCAGGATCAACGAGCGAACAAGACAGAATTATCTCGATGCCATGGGGATCCAAATCTGGTTCCCACGGCAGATCCTGCCTAATGCACTGCCTCCCAGGGAGTTTGACTTCCCAGAGGAAGAACTTGAACCTGCCCCCCCCTCAGCTCTTGCTGACACCCTGGAGCCTACACAGCACCCTGAGACGGCAATGGGCGTCTCAACGGCAAAAGACTTGCTTGGCATCACCAGCAATGTCGAAACAAAACAAGAGCCAGAACCGGTTGCACCTGTAAAACAGAAAGTTGTTACTGAAGTTCAGCCCATAGAAGTGAGCAAGTTCAGACTGGTGACCATGCCCGCAAACGAACACTGTCTGGTGGTGGCAGAAATGCCACACTCTGGCCTGAATCAATTTTCACGCTTCCATCAACGATTGCTTAACGATATTCTTCGCGCTATTAAAATGCCTGCAGAGAACGATACCCTGCCATTCAGTGAATTCGTCTGGCCACTGGGCAACATTGGCCTTATGGAGCATCTGAGCCAGGACGACTCGGCTGCTGCCGATGCCGTGTGCGCTTATCTCAGCAATCAGTTCGGTTTGGCCAGACGTAAAGTAGTTCTGCTCTTTGGTCAGGCTGCAGCCCGTTTTGTCATAGACCCAAGCCGACCATTCAGCGATCTGAAAGGTATACAGAAAGGCCTCCATTCTGATCAGCATTTTGTTGTCACCCACGGTCTGAATGAGTTGATGAAACTACCCACTCTGAAATCGGAAGCCTGGCAGGATATTTCTCCAATTATCAAAGAACTGAATCCATCATAATTCACTCTATACCCATTCCCCTTGAAGTTGTGGGGTTGTTGGCTGCTCTTGCTCACCCCAGTCACTTACTGACTGTAAGCTCTTGGGACTTCGCTCGTTTGCCGCCTACCCACACCTTCAAAGGTAACGGGTATGTAAGCGCAACATCCGATTACGTTGCCTGCACTGGTATCCAGCGCCTGGCAATTTCCAGTTATCACGGAAAAGAAAACTTATATGCTGTCGTTTAGAGCAATGACTCACCAGGATCTTCCTGAGTTAACCTCCATTGAACAGGAAGCAGGGCCTCATCCATGGAACCAAAAACACTACGTGGACAGTATTGATTCTGGCCATCTCTGCACTGTTGCTGAGTACCAGGGCAGGATTGTTGCCCAGGGCGTTGTCATGTTGGCGGCGGGAGAAGCCAGCCTGCTGATTTTGACTGTGTCACGAAGCGAGCAAGGTAAGGGCTATGGTTCTGCTTTGTTGAAGCAACTCATCGACTCTTCTGCCGAACAGGCCGACACGCTGTTTCTTGAGGTACGGGAATCCAACCAAAAAGCTTTCAACCTCTACCTCAACGCAGGTTTCAGTGAAATTGGTCGACGTGAAAACTACTATCCCTCAGGAAAAGGCCATAAGTCTGAAGCGGCCATTGTTATGGCTCTGGATCTGAGCGTCAGGGACTGATCGGACAGTCCCCCTGCCAGCGTCCAGTGACTGGATGCCTGCCACACTCTACATACAGCCACTCAAAATGGATTTTCAGCGCCTGCGATTTCTTTTTCTTTGGCTTGATGACGTCTTTTGGCAATGTTAATGCCTGAGAGTATGAATAGGGATCAAGAATCCCATTAAGCATGGTTCGCAGCTGACCTCTTTCCAGCGATGCTTCAGTTTTCCCCTTAGCAAAATACCATTTTTGTGCAGGACTCCCCCCAGGAAAACAAGGCAAGAGAGAAAAGCCTCCCGGAACCCAGGTCAGACAATACTGATAACCCGCCGCACGATTAAAGATTCTTTTGGTTTTCAGATCATGACGCCAGACCTGAGAGTTTTGGCTGTTGCAGGCTGTCAGCTCAATGGATGAAGCGGAGTAACAGCTGTTTTTATTCGACGATTCAGACAAGCAATTATCCGCAGCCCTGGCATTGAGGCACACTCTCGGGTTCTGATTAACCAGCAGGATATCTTCCGTCAGGCGCTCAGAAACCCAGAACGCACTCTCTGGCCGCTGCTCCCATTCCAGAACAGCTTGTTCCTCTTCTTCTGGTGGTATGACTTCTTCGGGAGAAACAGGCTTTTCAGGCTTCTGTGCATCTTTCTCAGGTTCTTCCCAATCACTCTCGGAACGCCCCTCTTCAGAATCCTCTGAGCTCTCTCCCTGCTCAGGCTTTCGATCAGTGTCCGGCCCGGCTGCTTCATACTCACAGATGATTTGTCCGGTGTGTAAATTCTTATAACAACGCCGCTCTCCCATATCAGACTCAAGGTACCGATAAGCTAATGGCGCAGGGTCATCACTTTTATCTACCAGAGTGATGTAACCCTTACCCTGTCGACCATCAGTTGCACTGGACAACCTTCCCTGCTCATCAAACATCCAGATCTGGGCATTGGTTGACCCTATGCAGGGCAACATCTCCAGCGTCTCTATCATTCTGGATAGACACATACTGGTGGAATAACCTTGAAAATGGATGGTTTTTTTCTGGAAATTATAATGCCACTTCTGGGATGAACTATTTTCATCGCAAGGCTTTATCACAGCCCGATTTCTGGGGTAGTGACGCCCTTCCGGCTCAGAATCCTGATGCACATAGATTTCAAACTCGACTCCCTCAACATCAAGCTCCAGACAGTCGAGACCATCCTCTTGCTGAAGAAAGAATCGATTAGCAAAACGCTCGACCACCAGATTATTGTCAGACAGCTCTGCTTCGGCAATCAATGAGAAGGAATAAAGAAAGGCCCCCAGCGGAAAAAACACCCACAGCGAAACAGGAATAACTACCCATCCATTTTTGTAGTTCCACCTACCTGCCATCTTTGCAGCCACCATCCATAGTGTTTATTTTGACATTAGCTGATCACCCATCTTTGTCAAAACGATAACTTAAGATCCAAACTACAAATTGACGACTTCTGCAGCTCGGCAAAAAAGTGTAGAAATCCTATGAATTTCGGCATTTTCCTACCATTTTGACTGTTTCAATGCCGCTTCAGTCCGGTATCCGTTAAAACAGTTTTTGAATAGTGCACAATACCCACTACCCAGAAAAAAATCGGCAGGTATAATTGCGCGCCTGTCATCGTCAGTAGAAAGGTCATCCAGCGTTGATTATCTTCACCGTCACCAATAAAGTTACAAAACAAATTTATGTAGGCTCCACTCGCAATGACCTTGAAAGCCAGTGGGAAAAAATGGTGGCTGCTGCACACCAGGATCTGAACTACCCGCTTTATAGAGAGATCCGTATCCATGGTGAGAACGAATTTACCGTAGAGGAATGGGATAGAGCAGAGTCCCGCGAAGAACTGGCCGAATTGGAACAGGACGCGATCGACTTTTTTGGCGCAGAGCACCTTAGAGGCTATAAGACCAGTACGGTCAAAATCCTGCCAAAAAAGAAGAAGCGCCAGCGCAAGTCCAACATTGAAAAAGAACTGGCTTCCATTTTCGCTGAAATCAGTGGTGGTGATGCCAGTGCACCGCCAAGCCTGGCCATAAAATCCGGTGACGCCCCCACCGAAGCTGCCGCGAATTCTGATCAACAGCCAAAAACCAAACCAACGCCTGCTGCTCAGGCGTTTAAGCCAACTCAAAAAGAGTCTGCAACCTCATCAGTTACAGCCAGTAGCAACCTGAGCTCAACTGAAATCAAGGTTGAAGCTACTCAACCCGAAACCGAGCAGCCCAAGCCTGAAGCAGCGAAAAAGGCCGGTTCCAGAGCCAATGCCATGGTTCAGATGAACGGCATTGAAATGAGTGACGACATCACTGCCCAGCTGGCCGCTATTACTGCAGCTGCAGATGCTTGCCTGGCCGGTGACAACAGCGCATTGTCCCAACTGGATGTTCAACCTGAACCCGCTGTAGAAGAGTGCATCGTTCAGCCGAAAGAAGTTGAAACTAAACCAGCAGCCATTATTGAAAAAGAAATCGTTGTGGCTGAACCCATCACCTGCCCAAAAGAGCTGCGAATACGTGAGGCCATTGAGCGCCACAGAAAGCAGCGCGCACAGCGCAGCTCGGAAAGTCAGGAAAGCGATAGAAAGAAAATTGCTGAAACTCTGGCTGAACTCGACGCTAGAATTCAGGCCATGCATACCGGTGATCTGGCTGCTGTAGCCTGATTACTCTCAAGAGTCGGCTCTCTATGAGCCGGCTCTCTTACAGCCTCCGAAAAGACAAAAGATACAGTTTCTTCTCATCCACCATCTGCTCCATTACCAACCCCGTCCCTTCTACAAGCCTATTAGCCTGATTCTTATCTGCAGGAAGCGTGTGAGGGACCACCTGGGGATACTTCTCATGCAACCCCTGCTGAAACCGCCGCCCCATGGGATGACTAATGTGAAGCTTGGCACCATAGGTCATCTGTGCAGCTATGTGTCGTATCACTGCCCCTGGATCAAGCAAGTTACCAAAACAAGCATTGAACCAGACACTGTCAAAATTGACAGGCGATGAGAATTTGAGAATATCTTTCCTGACGGTTTTCACCCCAGGATAACGACTGGACAATACTTCCAACATTTTTTCAGAGAGATCAACCGCTGTGATATCAGCACCAGGATTCTTTTCCAGCAACACTTCAGTCAGTGCTCCACAACCGGCCCCCACGTCCAGAATACGGACACCAGACTCCAACTCTCTCTTACCAAGACCCGACCCCACCAGTCTCTCCAGACGCTTCCTGAGCTCTTTAGAAACAAACCCATCTGCTGAAAAATAATCTGCAGCCCCATTGAACACTTCTTCCTGATGTCGGACAAAGGTATCAGGGTCTGCACGCTTATCGGTGCTCACCTCTTCCTCTTTAGCGGACATAAAGCGATCATAGTTGTCACTCATTCACACCCCTCCAGAAACGATACTCTTCCCTATAATGCACTCAGAGTCCTTTCTCTTTACAGTAGACTCTGCCTTTCACTCAAGGTTATTTCGGCAGATTCATCAGTAATAACACCTGAGCAACTTCAGATTCAGGCAGGCACCCTGATCAATACTGCGCCATATCGAATTCTTTAATTTCTTGCCTGACAGCATCAATTTAACCACAACTTCTGTGGATAACCCTGTTAATGGCTTTCCTCATCTTGCACCTACCCCCTCAGCTACAGGCTTTCCAGCAAAGTGAGTATTATTTATTCACACAAAATCATGGGCACTACATATTGGGGTATGAAAAAAAGCAAACACAAGACACGACTTTCCCCTCTTCCATCAATCTAAGAAATAGCCACCAAAAACCGAGGTTTATCGAATAGATGACGACACTGCTCACATATTCCACCCAGTTGTAAAAGTCGTTATCATTAGAAGCTTTTACTCCTGTGTGAAAGATCAGCATGTTAGAACGGCTATTCAAACTGAAAGAACATCAAACCGATGTTAAGACAGAAGTGCTGGCAGGCATTACTACATTCCTGACCATGGCTTACATCATTTTTGTAAACCCCAGCATGCTGGCAACCACCGGTATGGATCAGGGCGCAGTATTTGTTGCGACCTGTGTTGCTGCAGCCATCGGCTGTATGATCATGGGCTTCTATGCCAATTATCCCATTGCTCTTGCTCCTGGAATGGGTCTAAACGCCTTTTTCGCCTTCACTGTTGTCGGTCAGATGGGTTATAGCTGGCAAGTTGCACTGGGTGCCGTCTTCCTTTCAGGTGTCTGCTTCTTTGCACTGAGTGCCTTCAAGGTTCGTGAGTGGATCATTAACAGTATTCCTCTTTCATTACGGGGCGGTATTGCAGCGGGTATCGGTCTTTTCCTTGGTTTTATCGCACTGCAAAATGCCGGCATTATCGTTGACAGCCCGGCAACACTGGTAACCTTGGGAGACATGAGTTCATGGGGGGCCATCATGACTTCTATCGGCTTTGCTCTGATTGTGGCGCTTTACTACCGCAATGTAACCGGCTCAGTCATGATTGGTATTCTGACGATCACGATCATCAGTCTTATCGCGGGCAAAGTAGAAATGAATGGCGTGGTGTCTATGCCCCCCAGCGTAGCACCCACTCTGCTTGAACTGGATATTGCCGGCGCACTGGAAATCGGCATGATTAGCATCATCTTCTCCTTCTTGTTTGTCGACCTCTTCGACACTTCTGGCACACTGGTTGCTGTGGCTCAGAAAGGAGATTTGCTGGACAAAGACGGTAAGTTCCCTCGCCTGGGTCGAGCCCTGATGGCAGACTCTGTAGCCAGTATGGCTGGCGCAGGACTGGGTACTTCAACCACGACCAGTTATGTTGAGAGTGCTTCAGGTATCTCTGTTGGTGGCCGAACAGGTCTGACCGCTGTTGTTGTTGGTCTGCTGTTTCTGGGATGCCTGTTCCTGTCACCTCTGGCAGCGATAGTACCTGCCTATGCCACCGCACCTGCCCTGATTTTTGTAGCCGTACTGATGACTCACAGCATGTTCCAGATCGACTGGGACGACCTGACAGAGGCTGCACCCGTTGTAATTGCCGCTGTGTCCATGCCGCTTAGTTACTCTATTACTACTGGTATTGCCTTTGGTTTCATCTCCTACACCGCGATCAAACTCTTGAGTGGTCGTGCAAAAGACCTGAATGCTGCAATGGTTATCCTTTCACTGCTGTTCACCGTCAAACTGGTGATGTTCAGTTAATGGGCTGAAAACCAGTTTTCATCTCTTCGAAAGCGGCCCATAATATGGGTCGCTTTTTTATCTCTCTCTGACTCAATAATCGAAGAGCATCATGTCATTAGCCGTTGTAGAACCTGAAAAGTACGAAGCCCAGCTGACCGAAAAGGTGAGCCTTACCCGTGAAGAGTTTCAGGCTTTTGATACCCCTGAACTGGAGATTTTCAGATCCCGGCCAGAACATTACCGAATGCGGGCAGAATTCCGCATCTGGCATGAGGGAGAACGCAGCTACTACCGCATGTTTGACCCTCAAACCAGACAACCCTTTAGCGTTGATCAGTTCCCGGCAGGTTCAGAGCGTATCAATCAGCTGATGATGCCACTGATGGAAGACATCGAGCAGCAGGAGATACTGCGAAAGAGACTGTTTCAACTGGAGTTCCTGACTACCCAGAGCGGCGAGGCTCTGATCAGTATGCTTTACCATAAGCAACTGAATGATGATTGGAAAGCAGCTGCTGAAAAGCTACAAGCTGAACACAATATTCGAATCATTGGCCGGGCAAGAAAGCAAAAAATTGTGCTGGATCGGGACTATGTTGTCGAATCACTGAATGTTCTGGGAAAAACCTACCAGTACACCCAGGTTGAAAACAGCTTCACCCAGCCCAATGCCAGTATAAATGAGCATATGCTTGGCTGGGCCAGTAATGTCTGTGATGGTCTTAAGGGCGATCTGCTGGAACTTTATTGCGGGAACGGTAATTTCACTTGCGTACTGGCAAACCACTTTGACAAGGTTCTCGCTACAGAGATATCCAAAACCTCAGTGAATTCTGCCCATGAAAACTTCGAATTGAACAACATCCAGAATGTTCAGATCGCCCGCTTGTCGAGCGAAGAGTTCACCCAGGCCATGAACCGGGAAAGGCTTTTCAGACGTTTACAGGATATTGATCTGGACAGTTACGAGGTATCCACTATTCTGGTGGACCCCCCTAAAGCAGGACTGGATGAAGGCACCGAAACTCTGGTTCAGAACTTCGACAATATTGTTTATATCTCGTGCAACCCTGAGACATTGAAGCAAAACCTGGAGAAGATCACACAGACACACAAAATCCAGCGCATTGCGCTCTTTGATCAATTTCCTTACACCCATCACCGTGAAATGGGTGTCTTCCTAACACGCAGATAATCTCCTTCAAGACCAAAAAGTAACCAGCTACTGGCCTTTTCTTTGGAGGAATTCTATACCAGACTGTTAGTCTCCCTGTCTCTTAAGCTGATAAAAACCGGTGACAGGGATTCTAACGGAGTCAGAATGAAAAACTATCCAGCCTTTCTCTGCGTGCTATTTGTTTCTTTCTATATAAGCATTACGAGCTCCAATGCTTTGGCTGCAAAGAACATTGACCTTCTTCTGGTCGCCTATGATCAAGGAGAGAGCAATGCCTTTAAGCAGCTTGAAAAAGCCTTGAAAAAGCAGAGTATAAACTATCGTATATTATCGATGGGGAGAGCGGCAGAAGTATTCAGGAAGCATCCTCTCAACATATCTATATCAGTGCATAATGCAGAGCAACTACTCAATAACCGGGAAACTGCCTGGCCCAGCACTGCTCTTATTGAATTATCACAGCGTGTTAACCCCCTGATCGTCTATTCCGGAATGGCCAGTACTGCTCAGGCACAGATTCTCAACCACATGAAAACACATGGCAGCTATACATTGGCTTTTTATGACAATTTTGATCCCATAGTGAGCAAGGAATATGTTCAGCCATTTTTAAATACTGTTAATACGCTCAATGAGTTCCATATACCCAGCATTGCAACCCGGCAGAGCTTCAATGACCTCTCGTTTTCTCCTGCACCACTCTACACCGTATCCGGACAACCCGCTCTTGAAGCCTGGGACGAAATTTACCGACAGACCGATAACCATCGTGTTCGTCTGGAATTGAGCCTTAACCCGCAAGAACCTGTTGTGGTATTTGCCGGGGGCTATGACGATACCTATGAAGACTATTTCAGAGTTTTCATAGAAGCCACTCGACAAATACCTTCGGTCACCTTTCTGGTCACTTATCACCCCAAAACCAATGGCGCGATCGAGCATCGATGGATAACAGAAAGAGGCGCAGGCAATGTCAGATTAATGGAAAAAAGCCGTAACTCAACAGCAGTTCTCACCAAACTATCGGTCGCTGTCATGGTTCATAAATCCTCTATCGGAACGATGGCCCTATACAAAGGGAAACCGGTCATCTACATCGCTGAACCGGAGATGGATAACTTTCTGATTCGTAAAAAACTGGCCTCCCTGGCCTCTTCGCCAGAAGAAGTTGTCAGAAAATTTCAATCCGCTCTAGCAACCCATGACCAGTTCCTTTCACTGGAATCGCTTGGCATGCCCGACAAACCTTCCGAGTTTATTACTGCCGAGCTGAAGGCCATTTTGGAGGATTTAAGACAATCCAAGCCAGTTAGGCTTTCACCAGAAAGGTGATTATGGTTAACTGTTCCTGAAATCCTTATTTTGCGGAGACTTCCCAATGGGAGGCAGGCGGACCCGCCTAAAAGTTGTTACAGGGTTGTTTGCCGGAGCTGTGATAGGACTCATTTCCCTGATCGCTATCGCCAACTGGCTGGTCAATACCAGAACCAGTTCACGGCTTTATACTGATATAGAAAACATTCCATACAATAAAGTCGGTGTTTTGCTCGGCACCAGCAAATATGCTCGGGAAGGAGGCTATAACGATCATTATGCTCTCAGGCTCAAGGCTGCCTATCACCTTTATACACAGGGCAAGATCGAATATATCCTGATCAGTGGCGACAATGGAACACCCTACTATGATGAGCCCAGCACCATTAGAAAAGACCTGCTGAAAATGGGTATCCCTGCTGAAAAAATTTACCGGGATTATGCTGGTTTCCGGACTCTGGACTCTATTCTGCGGGCAAAGTTTGTTTTTGGCCTTGATGAATTCACGATTATTTCCCAGACCTACCACAATAAGCGGGCACTCTATATTGCCCAGAATAAAGACATCAATGCTATTGCTTTCAACGCTGGTGACGGAACCAACAGCGACCTGAACAATAAAGCCAGAGAAGTTCTTGCAAGAGTTCTGGCTGTTCTGGAAGTTCACTGGTTAAACACCGGCCCTAAATACCTGGGCCCAATGATCGATATTGGTAATACACCTCCGACATAGGCCCGGACCAGCAATGCAAGTAATCACCAACAAAAAACAGATAGGTTTACGCTTTCTGGCCTTTGGCCTGTTTTTATCCAGTACTATCAGCCTGGCCGATAAAGACAGAATCTCTGTCTCAACAGGAATGTTACCAACGGACTATCCTCCGCTGTTCTGGATTGATGATAAAAAGGGTATTCTCCAGAAAATCCTTGAAGCTATTAGCCAACGAAGTGTCTATGACTTCAAGGAAGAGTATTACCCTTTCAACCGCATCATCTACAAGGTAGGAAATGGAAGCCTCGATCTGGAGGCCTGGACATCCCCTCTATGGCGGGAAAATATCTCGAGCAAGGTTTACTTTACCGAGCCCTTTACGGAGCACTGTGAAGTCATAGTCCAGTTAAAGGACAATGACCTTAAAGTAAATCATCCTAAAGATCTCCAGGGAATGCGACTGGGAGTTGTCCAGAATTACACCTTCAAAACCTTTGAACCCTATTTTCAGTCAGGAGATGTCATTCGCAACAACTCCAAAGATGATATTCATGTTTTGAGGCTTTTGATGAAAGGCCGAAATAATGCAGCATTGATGAGTGAACTAGTAGCACGCTACCTGATGAAAACCCGATATCCAGAATTGTTTGTAACAGGAAAAAAGTTCGACTGCGTTCCAATCACTTTCATGTTCAGCAAGTCTACTGAGCAACAGGGAAAAGAGATCAACACCATTCTTCAGAAGTTAAAGTCAGAAGGTGTCATAGATCAGATACTGAGAGAGTACCGGTAGACGGCTACAACTCAATATTCAGAAAGGACGATTTACGTACATAACGCCTTAGCTTATCCATGGCATTTGGAAACCATTTATCAAAGCGTTTTGTTTCCCTGACCAGCTCATCAGCCAGCCTGGGGTTGTATAAATCGTTATAAATAAAACCAGCCAGTGTCGCATCATGATGTCTGAGTTTATCAATAGATGATTGGAGATCTGTCTGGCGAGTCACTCCAGCCATCACCATCATTATCGTGCCATCCACCATCGCACAGATAGACTCTGCAGGAATATTATTCCTGTTGATCGCCATAACGGGAGAAGTATCAAAAACCACCACATCATATCGCTCCAGCCAGTATTCCATGAGTTTGTTCATATTACTCAGGTTTCGGAACATGATGGCATCGGTATCACAAGGAGCAGGAAGTATATCGATATCGGCTTCATCGTCATGCATGATACAGCCATCAGCCGAACTGGGATTGGGTAACCAGTCTGTATGCAAATGGCCCGACAAGTCCCCCATTTCAGGGTGTAAAAGATTCACTTCCACCAGCAGGGTATGCTTTCCATCCGCTTCACTTCGCTTGCTCATGGCATAGGCCATAGTGCTGCAGCCTTCACCAGAATTTGTGGAAGTGACCGCAAGAGATCTCATTCCCCGGCCAATGGTATTTCCGTAAACCTGCTCTACTTCCAGATAATTGATGGGAAGCTTGATCATGTTACACCACCTAGAGGGCTGAGCCCGATATCAGAGCCTTGGTCAGGCTGACCAGCGAAACAACACTGAGCACATCTTTCAAAGCATCTATAAAGTAAGCAAACTGGGTATTGGACACATCTGGAATAAAAACAGTATCTCCTGGCCTGATAACAGGTAGCTTGGAAACGTCGGGATTTTTCATGAACCCCATCAGATCGAATGTGTGTGCCTGATTTTTATAATCCGATGCATTCACAATAATGATCTTTTCTATATAAGCGGTTTTGGTAGGTCCACCGGCCTCTGCCAGAATATCAAGAATCGACATCTCGGAATTAAATTCGTAGCGACCACTTTTGTTCACTGCTCCGAGAATACGTATGGTCTGGTCCTGCTTTTTCTCCACCCAGCTTCGATTTCTGGAAGGAATGTAGATCGTGTCGCCTACTTCAACCGAAGGTAATAATGTTTCATCACCCGTTTCAAAGTAGTTAACCAGATTCAAAGTACTGACTCTCGGCGCAGAACCATTGCGATGAATAATCCGAACATTGGTCAGATCCGCTTCATCTTTGGGCCCTTCTGCCGCAGAGAGAATATCCAGTAAATCAAGGTGCCTATTGAATGCGTATCGACCGGGTGCAATTACAGAACCCATTATATAGATGGATTGGTCACTGCTGAGTTTCACCCAATTAGCTTTGTTATCGGTTGGGCTCTCAGGTAACTCAGGAAAAACGATGGTTGACCCACCCGACAGTTTTGGAAGGGAACTCCAGTTTCCGCCATTTGCCAGAAAATGCTCCAGATTGAACTCACGGCTGACGGCCTGTCCCCCCTTACCCGTTTCAATAATCTTGACACGGTTCAAGTCAGCCCTTTTATTAGGTCCCCCCGCATGAGCTAACAGATCCATAAACGTTATAGTTTCTGAATACTCATAACGCCCTGGCTTGTTGATTGCTCCCAGTAAATGAATGGATTTTTTAGTGGGTAACTTGAGCCAGGTTCGATCTAATTCCGTCCCTTTCTCAGGGACAAAGATAGCGTCTCCTGCCATGATTTTTGGCAGTTGATTACCATCACCTTCCGCATAATCCTGCAAATTAAATGGAATTACATCGCCGTTTGTTCTGAGGATTCGAACCATTCTTGTGTCAGCATACCGATTGGGTCCGCCTGCATTCGCGAGCACATCCAGGAAGCCTACCTTTTCACCCGTTTCAAAAGCACCTGGTTTCTGTACCTGACCCATGACATACACAACTCTACCACCCGCCTTAACGGCATCTACCTGCTTGGGTACAAACACGGTTGCCCCTTTGGAGAGTTTTATTACCGCCCCCTCATCACCCTCATCCAGATATTTCTTAAGATCGAAGAGTTTTGCCTGATTGTTATCAATAATCCTGATCTGTTCAACGTTGGCATATCGTGTCACCCCCCCAGATCTTAACAAGGCATCTACTACATTAACGCCCTCCTTAAATGGGAAGGTAGAAGGCCTAATAACTTCACCAAACACCTTAAGTGCATCTCTATCCCGAGTAGGATCCATTGCTTCACCGCCAGGCGTAGAAGCTTCACCATGCACGTTACCTAATTGTGGTGATGATGGAATGAAGATAACATCAAGTGACTTCAGCTCAGGTATGAGTGCAGGATTACCCGTATCAAGATAACGCTTGTAATTAAACTTCTCCGGTTTTCCCTCTCTTCGAAGCTGCAACTTATCGAGTTGTGCGCCATCCCTGAGGCCACCCGCCGCATTGATAGCAGTCTGAATATTTCCAGTACTAGACAGTTCCACTTCTCCAGGGTTATTAACATAACCCAGTACAGTCACAAGAAGTCTTTTTTCCTTTAGAAAAACGGTCAGTTTATCCAGTCCAAGATAGGCTGCTGAAAGCTTTTTGTAGATAATACTCTCTGTTTCACCCAGAGTTTTACCGGCAACATTATGCTGTCCCACTTCTGGCAGACCGATCTCGCCTTCTCGGCTGATCAGAAATTCCTTGTTGAATCCTTCTTCACCCGGTAGGTCAATCCTGAGAATATCTCCAGGCTGCAAAGTGTAGTTTTTGAAAACACCTGTGGTATTGTATTTTTCAAGCCCACTCTTAACACTCTCTTTCTTGTTGGGTCTCTGAATATTTTCAGATTCAGCAGCCTTGGTAACACCAACTAAGGTAGGCACTTCTGAAGCAACCTTAGGTTTACTTTGCTTTATTTCAGGCGTTTTTTTCTCCTGAACTATCACAGAGGATGGAGTAACTTTTATTTGTTTACCCTGTTCAGGTTTTGGTTTTTTTTCTGCGATTATAACGGGATCCGGCACCTTCTTTCTGGCCAGGGAGACCATAACAATATCTTTGTCATAAACTTTGAAATTCGACATTTCATCCTGAAGAACAGTTTGTCTGCTTCCAGACCGGATGACAGAATAAGCAGGTGAAAACAGCCTATTTTCAAATAGAGTAAGGAAATGCTGAACTTTCGAAAGATCAGTATTTTTAGGCAACCAATAACTACCTGGCTCTTCAAGGTCTCCCAAAAAGGTGACCTTGATCATGCTTTTTAAATCAATAAATTCAATCTTGGATGATTGATAACCTGCTCCCAGAACCTTCTTAATTTTTTCTGATGCCTGGGATACATTTAAACCTTCAACATTAACGGCATTGCTGTCATCAATAACAACTTGGTTATTCTCATTAATCGACAATAGAGGATACTGAGGAACCCCTTTTTCAGAGTAAATGGCTACTCTTTTACCAGACTGCCAAACTTCGTTAGAAAAACCTAAAGAAGACACCACCATAAGTAGTAATAAAATTAGCTTATTCACGAGGTGGGCTCCTAATGATAGTTGACTCCAGGTCAATTGAGTCCTTCCACTCCCTTAACCTGTAGTTTTTTATCTGGCTTTTTATATCTACCGAAAATGCAAGACCATCTGAACTAAGTAATACCGGTGATTCAGCTGCAAGCTTACTTTTTACATTTTTCTTATGAACACCTTTATTAGAAAAGTAATCTGCTACTTCCTTTCCTCGGTTTTCATCTGCGGAATAGATAGATAAAAATACTTCAGGGTGATTTTCCATAACGGAATAAACCATCAGTAGTCGCTTGTGAAATCCCGTGGATATTTCTCCATCGGGATTAATCTGATCACATTCACAGTTCAATGCTGCTGCAAGTTCACTGGCTAAATCCTCAGAGGGTTTTTCCATCCCTTTCAAATTCACAAAACTGTTCAGACACTCACTGTTATCAGACAAACTCGACATCAACCTTGTCACATAGTCTAACTGCTCCATAGCCATGGCCACATTATACTGAGCATCCAGAAACAAACGGCCATCCATTTCCATTTTGGCTCTTCGCAAATAGCTTCTGACTACCTTGATCTGGCCTGGCATACAAAACTCAGCACCTTTATTAACAACAAAGGAGAGTCTTGATTCGCCAACATCCCAAAGGCTTTCCAGATAAGCCAGGTCAACCACCTCCGGTGTTTCAGGATAGCGATCCGTTATGCTGGCTACACGCTCAGCATGATCAGGCCAATGATTGCATCCTGTAAGGAATAAAAACATCAGGCACAAAAAAGCCCTGTAGAAATGATCTACAGGGTTTATAAAGATTTGTACTACTTGATCAAAACTTTTTTTACTGATTGGACAAATAGTCTTCCACATCATTATATTGCTTGATCGTCTGGTTAATTCGTAACATGCTGAGCAGTTCATCTGGTTTACCGTTAACACCCACTAAAGCCAGTTGCCTGTTCTCGATTTTTAAACGCTTATAAAGAAAGACCAGAGCACCGATACCTGAAGAATCAAGATCTTTAACAGAACTCATATCTACCAGAACATCACCTGCACAGTCTCTGATTAGATGATCGAAGTGGGACCGAACATCATTAACGGTTTCAGCATTAAATTGGTCTGTCAGTGAGATGACATCGCATGACTGAGCGTGCCAGGTTGCGTAATCCATTACTTCCTACTCCTTAACTTTATCCATAGGCTTTCACAAACGAAAACCCAGACATCTTTTTTTAAGACTAATTACCAGACTAGACAAGCATTGGCTTCATAGGCAATGGCACTATACCCTTTGGGAATATTAAAATTAGCTGAGAAGACTATTTCATAATCAAAAAGAGCTTTTGCCAATTTATCATCACTTTTTTTAAACTAAAAACAAATAAAAAAGATTCGCGACAATTATCCTACCTAATAAAAACCTCATTAAAATCATACTCAAGGATTACAATTTCGTATTAGTAGCCTGCTCTTAACTTCCTATAGTTAATTTCACGAGGAAAATAAAAAGCTCTTTGATCAACATCTTTTTGCTCATAAGTTGCTTTCTACTTTTTAATAAACAGCCAACCTCATTGAAGTCTGTCGTTGAAAAACGTTCTATGAATGGCATCGAAAGAAGTCAAAGAATATGGAAACGAGCACAGGCATTGATGCTAAGCAACGCTTATCTGCCAAATTGCTTAAAGCTGTTCTACTAGCAGCCTGTGTACTGGGTATTGCTATCAGTTGTGTTCAAATTTGCATTGATGCACGCCAATCCAGTCAAAGCATTGATTCTGAAGCCCAGCAAATGTTGGCAATGATCAGAGAATCATCCATCCAGGCTGCCTATAGACTAGAACCCACAATGGGTGAAGAGATTCTCTCGGGGTTGATGGAACACCAATCAGTTCACGTAGCAGCGATTAAAATACCTGACGAGCCTGAACTTGCGGTCGTAGAGCGGGGCCTTTCCACCTCAAAATACCGCCAGCTTTCTGACTACATTTTTGAACCCATTCGAATTTATCGTATTCCTTTGTATAAAGAAGAGCCCTTTCATGAGTATTACGGCGAACTTCTGCTGGCTATCGATACCGCCTACCATGGCCGGGAGTTTATTCAGCGCTCAATGATTGTATTGGTCAGCGGTATTTTTAGAGCCATTGCCATGGCATTGCTGCTCTACCTGATTTACTCCTTGATTCTTACCAAACCTCTGAACCGGCTGATTAAAAACCTGTCACAGATTAACCCGGACGCTCCTGGCTCTCATAAATTGCCTATGCCTAAAGGCCACAAGGACAATGAACTGGGTCTTTGGGTTAGAACAGCCAATCAGTTGCTGGAGTCCATCGAAAGAAATCTGAATCTGAGGCAGAAAGCTGAGGCTCAAATCATGAGGCTGTCTCAGTATGATTACTTAACCCGTCTGCCGAACCGAAAAACATTACAGAAACACCTGCAGAGCCTGCTCAACAAACCACTGAGTTCTGATGGAAATGTAGCGATTCTCTGTCTGGGTCTGGATGACTTCAAATCATTGAATGCCCAATTCAACTTCAATGCAGCCGAACATGCGCTGGTCAAAATTGCAGACCGACTAAGAAATCATATTGGCAATAGAGCTTATATTGGTCGGCTTGGAGAGGATCAGTTTGCAATCGTCCTCTCTAAAATCACTCAGCCCTATGAAGCTGCAGAAATGGCTCAGGCTCTTCTTAAACAGTTAGCCAAGCCTATTTTGGTGAACGAAGAAAAAATAACCCTCAGCGGAACGGTTGGCATCACACTCTACCCTGATGATGGTCAGGAAGTAGACAACCTTCTGCAGCAGGCCGAGTTTGCCATGATTATGGCCAAGTCCAGAAGTCATAACCGTTATCAGTTCTATATCGCCACGATTGATACAGAAATACGCCAGCGTAAGAAACTGGAAATGGATCTGCATGAAGCTCTGGAACATCATGAGTTGAGCTTGGTGTATCAACCTCAAATTGATTTCAAAACATCTCGAATGGTTGGGGCAGAAGCTTTATTGCGGTGGAAACATCCAGAGAAAGGTCTCATATCACCAGAAATGTTTATCCCTATTGCAGAAAACAATCTGGATATCATCCCTATCGGTGACTGGGTACTTGAGTCGGCCTGCCACCAGCTTCATGAGTGGCATCAAACGGGATTAAATGACTTAAGGATGGCTGTAAACCTTTCTGCCATCCAGCTCAGAGACAAAAATATCGTTGATCGCATCAATTACTTGCTGAACAAATATCAAATCCCTCCCCAGCTGCTTGAAATTGAAGTCACAGAGACCTGCATTATGGAAGATATTGAGCTTTCCTCTGAACAGCTCAATAAAATCAAGGCAACAGGCATTACTCTGGCACTGGATGATTTTGGTACAGGCTATTCTTCTTTGAGTTATCTGAAACAGTTTCCATTCGATAAATTAAAAATTGATAAAAGCTTTGTCGAAGGCCTGCCAGACAACAAGGAAAACACCGTTATCGTTGAAGCGATTATTCAGCTCGGTCGTAGCTTTGGCATTGAAGTCATCGCGGAAGGTGTTGAAACCAAAGAGCAGGAAACACACCTGATTAGCTCAGGTTGCACAGAAGGCCAAGGATACTTTTACAGCAGGCCAATCCCTGATAAGGAGTTTGCCGAGTTCCTTAGAGTCTGGAAAAACAAACCTGAAGCATCTTGAGGAGCCCTCAGCCAATGAAAAGCTCGGCCATGGAAAGGCAGAAAGTGGTTATTTTGCTCGACTCCAGCCAGCTGGGAGGCATTGAGACTCACATTGTTCATCTTGCTCTTGCCTTGAGAGAATCATCCTGCTGTTCTGAAATCTGGTTTTACAAACGCTATTCACACACTCACCCTCTGGAAGAAAGATTACAGCAGCAAGAGATTGGCTTCCGTTATCTTGAAGGGTCATTCAAACATTTAAGACACCTTCTTAACGCTGAAAAGCCTCTGATTCTTCACACTCATGGATATAAAGCCGGAGTCATTGGCAGGCTGGCTGCCTTGACTACCCATACGCCAGTGGTTTCAACTTTCCACAATGGTGATCAGGGTAGTGGCGTTGTCAGACTGTATACCTCCCTCGATAAACTGACGAGTTGGCTGTCCTGTAATATTGCCGTCAGTAAAGAGATTGCTGAAAGGCTACCCAAGCCGCCGAAGGTCATCAATAACTTCATAAATACCCACACTTTCCCTATCACAAATGGAAAAGAAATTGCCTTTGTAGGCAGGCTCAGCCACGAGAAAGGGCCAGACCTCTTCCTCAAGATAGCTGCACAGCTTCCAGAGCTCTCTTTCAGAATGATTGGCAGCGGCCCCCTGGAAACTGAGCTCAATGACGCCCACACTGATAATGTTTCGTTGATCGGACAGGTTAATGATATGGAGACACAATGGTCTGAGATTGGCCTGCTCTGTATTTCATCCCGAGAAGAAGGCCTGCCCATGGTGGCACTAGAGGCCATGTCCAGAGGCATACCTGTAGTAGCGTATCGACTGGGTGCTCTACCACAGCTGATTCAACAGAATGCTAATGGCTGGATAGCGCCCAAAGAGAATATCCGGGTCATGGCAGAACTGATTAAGCACTGGGCTTCTCTCGATAAAGCCCATTTAACGAACTTATCCAGATACTGTCAGAAGACCATCGAAAAAGACTATTCCTACGAGGCTATTTTGCCTCAGATTTTATCGGTCTATCACGAGGCTCTTTCGAAGAAAGGTCAGTCTTGGCCAGTCAATCATCAGTCTCCCTGTGAGAAACCCACGATCACTGAATTAAGAGAATAACACCATGGAACTGGGCCAGAACGTTATCAAGGGATTGAAAATTGGTGCCATGCTGAGGCTGGCAGCTCAGATCTTTACCTGGCTAAACACTCTGATCCTGATCAGGCTTCTAACTCCGGATGATTATGGTCTGATGGCTATGACCATGGCCTTTATTGGTATTTTTGCCCTGATGGGAGATTTTGGCATTGCCAAGGCCGTTATTCAGACAGAAGATTTGGATAAAAGTACTCTGAAGCAGTGTTTTACCGTCAACATTATTTCCTGTGTCTGCTTCTTTTTAATTTTCTTTTTCTCTGCCCCCTTCATAGCTGACTTCTTTAACGAACCCAGAGTCACTCTGCTCATTCAGATTATTGCCGCACAACACCTCATTCTCATTTTCCATACCCTTCCCTATGCTCTTGCGAGTCGCAACATGCTCTACAAAGAACGGGAAAAGGTTCAGTTCTTTACCACTCTCAGTACCAGCGTATTTACTTTGGCACTGGCGGCTACTGGCTGGGGAGTCTGGTCATTAATTCTGGGTCATTTATTCATGAGACTGGTTTCCACTATTGGCTTTTTCAGACTTCAGCCCTGCTGGATACTGCCTGCCTGGAACTTCCAGGGGTTTTCAAAAATTGCTGCTTTCAGCGGTCTGGCCACTATCAATGATGTACTGCGCTATCTCTACAACGTTTTCACCAATATCAGTATTGGCAAACTGCTGAATAAAACTGATCTGGGTATTTTTTCGGTTGCCAGAAACCTGGCCAATCTGCCCAGCGACAAGATCGGAGAACTTTTAAATCACCTGGGTCTTTCATCTTTTGCCAAACTGCAAAATGAGAAAGATGTAGCAGGGCTCTATTTAATTAAATCCCTGCAATTGGCCAGTCTGGCTTTGTTTCCGGTCTATTTCGGAATGTGTGCAGTAGCGCCAGAACTGATCACTCTGGTACTTTCTGAGACATGGGTGGCAGCAATCGTTCCTTTCCAGATTCTCTGTCTATCCAGCCCTCTGAGAATGCTATCAGAAATTCTCGCAACCGCTTCTACCGCCGTTGGAGAACCCAAGAAAAACACCTGGGCACTACTTGGGTCACTGACTTTGCTACCAACCATTCTTTTTGGTATTCAATACGGAGTCACTGGCGCCTGCCTGGCCTGGCTGGGCGTTACAGGGGTCAGCTTCATATTCCACCTATGGAGCATGCTGCCGGTTTTTCAGGTATCAGCAAAAGATTTTTTCAAAGCACTGGCTCCAGGCTTTATCAGCTCTGCGCTGATGCTGACAGGACTAATGTTGATTCGCTATCAAGCTTTCGACATCAACAGCTGGCTACTGTTTGGCGCAATGATTTTGGCAGGTGGCCTGATATTCATTTTATCCATGCTGCTTCTTTTCAGAATGCAAACCAAGACCATTCTTGGTTATCTCAGGCACTAGGCATAGAGAGGAATTATGCGGGGTCCGGTTCTAGAAAGGATATTCGCCAATAAGCACCAGACTACTGTAGCCTTTATCTACTGTATTCTGACTGCTTTGCCAGCTCTGTTGCTGCCCCACCCGATTGCTCTGATTCCATTGGCGGCCATACCTCTGGGTCTCATTTTTATATTGCGAAAACCCTTTGTTGTTGTATTGATTTTTATCATGTTTTCCTTCTTTCGGCTCCATGAAGTTTTTCCCCAGCTGGACCCAATCAAAATCCCCATGCTGACAGCTTTGGGATCCTACTTCGTATTGGGCTGGCATATTGTTCTGACTCGAAAAGTAAAAATGTACTGGCGACATGAACACACAGCCTTTGCCCGATTTTTTGGCTGGGTTATTCTGGGTATTGCTTTCTCGAGTCATCCTCCCAGCGCTTTTGGCAGCTTTACCAGCGTCTATGTGAAAATTGGCATAATGGTTCTGGCCATTTCCTGGCTAATGACCGAACACTGGCACTTTAAGCTGGCTCACTTCCTGATTATTTGCTCCGGACTGGCCGTTGGTTATGTCACGCTCTACAACAATGCCAATGGCATAGGCATGGTGGAAGAAACCCGTGTCACCATTCCAGGAACCAGCCTTGGAGACCCTAATGATCTGTCGCTGGTACTCAGTTTCCCAATGAGTTATGCCATTGCTTTTGCGGTAACACGGGGAACAGGTCGAATAAGAACACTACTGGGGCTTGTTGGATTCGTTATCTTTGTTTCTGCCATCATTGCAACACAGAGTCGGGGCGGCCTTCTGGCAACAGTTGCCGTAATGGGAATATTTGGTCTGAGGATCATCAAGTCCAAGTTGCTACTGATCAGTATTGGTAGCTTTGGTTTGATGATCCTGGTGGCAGCCGCAGGTATCAATGATCGTAAATCCGGTGGTGCCGCAGAAGAAGGGGTTGATGCATCGGCCATGGGTCGTATTCATGCCTGGGAAGCAGCCTTTTTCATGGGGCTGAGAAATCCCATGACAGGCGTCGGCCTGTCCCTGTTTTTGGATAACTACTGGGACTATGCAACCCATAGTCGTGCAGAAGGTCAGGCTCACGTCACTCACAGTACCTGGTTTCAGGTTCTGGCAGAAGCCGGATTTTTTGGACTGGGACTTTTCCTGTTCCTTATTTTCAGTATTTTCATGTCGATTCGATCGTCACTGAAAAGACTGGACAGAAACCGGGGTTCGCCAGAATATGACCCTCATTTGACAGCAATTACCGTTGGAACCTATGCCGGCCTGGTAGGCTTCTGTGTTTCTGGTAGTTTTCTGAGTCAGGGTTTTCTATGGCCTATCTACATTATTACTTCGATCAGTATTGCCATTGCCCATTACATGGACACTTATTACCCGGAAAAAGCAGAAGAGGAAAAAGAGGCTATAGTTAAAAAATCAAGGAAGTCCAATCCTTTATCTAACAATGGCAAGGATAAGCCCAATGATCAACAGCCTGAAAAACTGGCTGAAGTCCGGTAACTCACCGATCGCTAGAATTCTCTTTTCAACACTCAAAGCGATCCGTTACTTCGAGTTTCCTCTTATACGACCACTGCATAGCCTGCTCTATCATGCTCATAAAATGATAACGGGGTTATTTGGCAGTGTTATTCGTTCCCTTTACTGGACCCCTCTTTTTAAAAGCCGCCTGAACAATAACCCCAAACGTCTTTATGTCTATTCGGGCATGCCTTTGTTACTGGGACCACTTTCTATCACCTTCGGCCATGATTGCCGAATCTCAGGTCATTCCACGATCAGTGGCCGGGCATCCAGCTCTGATACTCCCATTCTGAAAATAGGCGACAACGTGGGTATCAGTTGGCAGAACGAGATCTTTGTAGGAAGAAAAGTTGAAATAGGCAACAACGTCCGGCTGGCCGTCAAAGTTCGTCTGGTTGGCTACCCGGGTCATCCTGTCGATCCGATTGCTAGAGCCAAAGGCTTACCGGATACCGACGATCAGGTCGGCGACATCATCATTGAAGATAATGTCTGGCTGGCTGCCGGAGTCACCGTCATGGGAGGTGTCCGAATTGGCGCCGGAACCATAGTAGCCACGGGAAGTGTTGTTACAAAAGACCTGCCACCCGGAGTTTTGGCAGGAGGCGTTCCAGCCAAAGTGATCAAGTCTCTTGATCACCAGAAGGAAAGCTTGGAGGCTTAAAATGGCTGATCTGGTGGTGTTTGGAGAAGACTGGGGTGGCCTGCCATCCAGTACCCAACATTTAATCCGGCATCTGCTGGCACGACATCGTGTCATCTGGATCAATTCAATAGGTATGCGAAGTCCCGGCCTGAATAGAAAGGACATGCAGCGTATTATTTTCAAGGCAAAAAGCATGTTTGGGGGAACAAACAAGCACTCTGAAGACATTAGTGAGGGCCCCTCTCCCATTATTCTCAGCCCCAAAGTCATCCCCTTTCACAACCTGTCCATTGTTCGCCAGTTTAATAAGGCACGACTGGTTAAAGACATCAGCGAAGCCTGCAAGGAACATGGGTTTAAGGACATCATTCTCTGGACATCTTTACCAACAGCGGTTGATGTTGTTGGTGCTCTGGATGAAAAAGCTTCGATTTACTACTGTGGTGATGATTTTAATGCGCTGGATGGTGTAGATCATTCAACTGTAAACCCTATGGAACGAGAACTGGCTGACAAGGTGGACTTGATTCTTGTGGTCAGCAAAGAACTGGCCGAGAAGCTACCTGGACCTTCAACAGTGATGTTCCCGCACGGGGTAGATTATGATCTTTTTTCTGCTCCCCGCTCCCATCCAGGTGATTTCCCCAGACAGGGACCTGTTGCCGGATTTTATGGCAGTATTTCTGAATGGCTTAATGTTGAAATGCTAACCCAAGCTGCCACCGCTCTGCCCGGCTGGCAGTTTGTTTTCGTCGGAACGATTAAAACCGACGTGGGAGCTCTGCGAGAACTTCCAAATGTTCACTTCCTTGGGCCAAGATCTCATTCAAAACTACCGGCCTATGTTCAAAACTGGGACGTTGCCATGCTGCCTTTCTGTCACAATCGCCAGATTGAGGCCTGCAACCCTTTGAAATTAAGAGAATATCTGGCTTCAGGCACAGCGATAGCCTCTACAGACTTCCCAGCCGTCAGGGTCTACGACAATGAGGTTACTATCCAGAGTCACAGAGAGCCTTTCTCCAGAACAATCCAAAGAGCGTACGAACAAAAAGAAGAAATCGAAACTCGACGGGCAGCAGTAAGAAACGAATCCTGGGAAAGCAGAGCCGCTCAGTTGGAAGAATTGATCGATCATCTGGCCAACCGACAATCCCCATTGCCTGAAAGGCTCAAAGAGAACTGAACATCTACAATCAGAGAGAGCTGAAAATAAATAAGGTAAAAATGGCCTGTCAATAAAACAACTCTTACGACATTTGTTGCTTTTATTTCAGCCGATTCGTTAAAAGAATGACAGTACTCCCTTTTGGCAAAGATGAATCAGGGAGTCAAACAGGGAAGTTGATGTGAACAGGGTTCCAGTCATCAAACATTCAATACCATGGCTTTTATTGATACTGGCCATGCTCTCAGGTTGTGCCAATCAGCCTGTCACTCCTCTTGAAAAACTTCTGACTGAACAGCCCCCCAAAACTGAAGAAGAGCTGCTCAACGCGATAGAGAAATTACGCTCCGAATCCAAAGATCTGACCATCTCAAACAATATGTACCGCCGGCAGCTTTCATTGAACTATGAAGATGACGCTAATCATATCTCTGAGCATCAGAAGAAAGTGATCAAACTGTTTTTCCAGACGCTGCCAGATCGAGATAATCTGAGCATCATTCTGTCTATCTCTCCCTCATCAGATGAAGGCTTTGAATCTATCAATGATGCCTGGGTCAGGGTCCAGGAACTGAGAAACTACCTAGAAGACTATTCAAACCAGATAGAAGAACTTTATCTACCTGATCAGGAACAAGATACCGTCACCATTCAGGTTCTAGGAGGTGACAGTGTCCAATGATGTACTGAGGAATCTCTTAAGACTTCTGGCTATTGCCTGGCGCAGGCGATACATGATCGTTGTACCGATGCTGATCATGCCCTTTATAGGTTTTTTTGCCAGTTTTCTTGCCCCAAAGTTTTATGAAGCTCACACAACCATTCTTCTTCAGGACACCAGTGAGCTGAATCCTATTCTCGAAGACTTCTCTCTGTCGACCAGCCTTGAAGAGCGGCAGTCTGCCCTGAAAATTTTGCTTAAAAGCCGGAATGTATTGGGAGCAGTAGCCAGGGATCTTGGTTACATTACCGACCAATCGACCGAAGAAGAAATAGACAAGCAGATTCAGGAGCTCTCCAGGTCACTTTCTATCGTATTTGGTGGTGAGTTGATTAAGATCTATTATCGCTCTGAAAACCGCACCGATATTGCATTCTTGCTCGAAACGGTCACAAAGCACTTTTTATCCATTGTACTCGCCCCCCATAAATCCTGGACGACCACTTCCGAAGACTTTCTGAAAAATCAGCTGCAGAGACAGCGTGAAGCACTCAATGGCGCAGAGGAAAAGCTCGCTGAGTATAAAGCTCAATATGCCCTTGAGTTGCCACAACTCCACAAGGCCAATATCACTCGGCTGGCCGAGCTCAGACAAATGCTCATGGAAAAGAAAACGGATCTTGCCGGTGCCGAAGCTGCTCTGAATGAGTTCAATAATAATCTTGCTCAAACAAACCCGGTCATAGGCAAGCTGGAAGAAAGGTTAATACAGGTCAGAGCTGACCTCAGCTTGCTTCGCTCTCGATACACAGAGCAACACAGTAGAGTGCAGGCATCACTTCGGGAACAGGAAAGACTTGAAAGCGAACGCAAACGAATGATCAGTGAAACCAGTCAGCTCAAGCCAGAAGATATCAAGCGATTATGGCATCTCGCTGCAACAGCACCGACTCAGTTAGACGAAACCAGAACAAGCTCTACCACCATTCTGGCCTCGCAGCTACAAGCTGTTCAGGAAGCCAATGCCAAGGTTATCAGTCTGCACAATGAGGTAGAAAGCATCAAGAGCATCGCTCATGAAATGGAGAGCAAGGTCACTTCATTCGCTCAGGTAGAAAGGCATCTCAATGAATTGCAGCGAGACTACGACATCAAGATGAAGCTCTACGAAGACTTCCTTCAGCGTTATGAAATGGCTCGAGTCTCGGGAGATCTTGGACGTTATGAGGAACTGGAGAGAATCAAAGTAATTGATGAGCCCTTCACACCCAGCAAGCCTAATACCCTTCCCTCAATCTTATTTGTTGTTGCCGGATTCTTTGCAGGCCTCGGTATTGGGACGGGCCTCACTGCCATCGCAGAAATTTCTGACACCAGCCTCAGGCTGAGAGAAACCGTTGAAACCATGACGGGTGTCCCTGTAATCACTCGCCTGCCAGCAATGCCACAGGCACTGTGCCTGACTTACAGCCCGGAAACTGACACCTTCTCAGGAGAGAGCACATGAGCCAGAAGTCCGTTGTTGCTCAGATTGTTCAGCATCTGGCCCCTGGCGGGATCGAAACAATGGTTCTCGATCTGCAACGGAGAGCTCCGGACCCTGAACAGGTTCATATCATCAGCCTGGAAGGAGATCAGGAAACAGCCTGCAACCACTGGCCTCGCCTGGAAAATATACCAAGGCTGCATTTTCTGAACAAACAGCCCGGAATTCAATTCAGGGATATCAAGAAACTGGCTGATCTGCTTAAATCACTGGAAATTAATGTTGTTCATTCGCACCATGTAGGCCCCATGCTCTATGGAGGCATAGCTGCCAAGTTGGCGTCATGCCGCCATGTACATACTGAACACGATGCCTGGCACCTTGCCAATATCAAGCGAAGGCTGTTAGTAGGCAGCTTTTTCCATCTCTTCCGTCCAGCAGTTGCCGCTGATGCAGAATTAGTTGCAGACAGTATTAGACAATATATCCCCCTGTTTAAACCTTCAGTGATCATGAACGGGATTGATACAGAACGCTTTCAGCCCGGTGATCAGAAACAGGCCCGTAGACAATTATCTCTACCACAAGACGTCCCATTAATTGGTTGTGCAGCAAGACTGACTGCTGTGAAAGCTCATGATGTTCTCATTTCTGCTTTTTCGAAACTGTCGGATGACACTCATCTGGCACTGGCTGGCGGCGGTGAGCTTGAAGGTGACCTGAAAGAACAAGTCAAATCTCTTGGTATCGAGGAAAGAGTGCACTTTCTCGATGTCGTTGAAGATATGCCCGCATTCTTTCATGCCATCGATGTTTTTTGTCTGGCATCGCTACGGGAAGGACTCCCTCTTTCACCATTGGAAGCTCAGGCCTGTGGCAGGAATGTAGTGCTAACAGACGTCGGTGGCTGCAGTGAAGCCCTTGCACCCGATGGTATGCTGGTCAACGCTGGCGATCAGGATCTTCTGGCTCAAGCTCTGGCCGGACAAGTTCAGAAAGGATGCACCGACAAGGCTAGAGAGACTGCCAGAGAATTTGTGGTGCATAAGGGCAACTTAACCAGAATGATTGATCAGTACGTTCAGCTGTATCAGGGAGGCAAGCTGTAATGGAATGGCTGTTGTTGTCTGTATTCCTGATAGCATCTTTCATCGTAATCTATCACCACGTAGGGTATCCCGTAGTTTTGAAGTGGCTGGCCAAGCAAGGTCAGACAACACCACCCCCTTACTACCATCGTCATTACCGTATCAGCCCTCTGGACCATATGTTGCCCAGAGTTTGTCTGATCATGCCTGCCCACAATGAAGCAGCTGTCATCACAGACAAAATTCATAATCTTGGAGCCATTGATTATCCTGAGAACAAACTAAAAATCATTGTTGTTTGTGATGGTTGCACTGATGACACAGCAGAACAGGCTAGACGGGCTGCCAGCCAGATAGAAAACTGTCACCTTGATATAGAGGTAGTTGAAAAACCTCAAAACTGCGGAAAAGTTGCCGTTCTTAACGAAGCCATCAGCTTATGCCAATGTGATGTTGTAGCACTGTCAGACATCTCAGCCTTACTTTCTACAGACAGCCTTCTCGTCGCCGCTGCTCAGCTCAGTTATGAAGAAACCGGTGTTATCTGTGGCAGTTACCATTTCTTTCATTCTCTGAGCATTGGAGAGCAGGCCTACTGGCGTTACCAGAGACAGATAAAGACCCAGGAGAGCTCACTTGGCGCCACTCTGGGTGTGCACGGAGCCTTCTATGCGTTTCGCCGTGACCTGTTTGAGAAGTTGCCGCCTGATACGATCAATGATGACTTTACGCTGCCTGTCAGCATCGTCATGCAGGGCTACCAATGCCTTTATGATGAACGAATCATGGCACTGGAGCTTGAACAGGCTTGCAATGAGATGGACTTTAATCGGCGTAAAAGAATTGCCGCTGGCAATGTCCAACAGGCCATTCGTCATATCGGTTTACTCAACCCCAAGTTCGGCAGGATTGCTTTTAACTTCTTATCCGGGAAGTTCCTTAGGCCTTTAATGCCAGTGTTTTTCACTCTTATCCTGATTTCATCTGGGTTGCTTATGCAGCATTACCTTGTCTTCACACCCATCTTCATAGCCCAGCTGGCCGTCTACATATTCACTTTGTTTTTTATACTGTTAAAAAAGCAGCCGTCATGGAAGCTAGCCAGAATTGTTTATTACATTATGTCGGGACACGTTGCGATGGCAGTGGGACTGGTTCGATACCTGACCGGTTTAGAGTCTGGACAGTGGAAGAAAGTTGCCAGTAAAGATAAAAGAAGTCGGGCTATACAAAACTGATTGTATCGGCCATAAGCAGTAAGGGGATGTGATTGGCATACCCCGCAGTTATTCGGTTAAAAGCCGGAGATAAAAATGATGTACCAAGGAGTAGGACCATGAAAGATGTAACTTATGTTCACCCTATTACCGCTCTCGGTAAAAGGGTAATGGACATATCCCTGGCAGTAGTAGGAATAATTTTGACCCTGCCTCTCTATCCCTTCATAGCCTTAGCTATCAAAAAAGACAGCGCTGGTCCGATCTTTTATCGGCAGATGCGTATTGGTTATCAGAGAGAGAACTATGTAAGCCTTTTTCTAATGACCAAATTCAGAACCATGAGTGCTGATGCAGAAGCCAAAAGCGGCCCTGTCTGGGCTGCAAAGAATGACCCCCGAGTCACCAAAGTAGGTCATTTTCTTCGTAAGACTCGTCTAGATGAATTGCCTCAGCTTTGGAATGTTCTTATGGGCGACATGTCCATTGTGGGTCCCAGACCAGAACGCCCAGGCATGTGCCATAAGCTGGAAGATAACATTCCGTTCTATACCGAAAGGACATTTGATGTTGTCCCGGGCATCACCGGACTGGCCCAGGTTAACCTGAGCTACGATGAAACCATCGATGATGTGAGAAACAAAGTAGCCTACGATCATGCTTATGCGTTAGCGTTAAGCAGTCCAGCTGACTGGTTGAAGATGGACTTTACTATCATGCTCAAGACCATGTGGGTCATGGTAACCGGCAAGGGGCAATAACCATCAGGTTAATGCCTCAATAATTGAGATGGTTCGCTACCAGTATATCCAGAGCCCTTCGCATTCCTTCCCGGCTATGAGCTCCTGGCTGGAAAGGATCTGCCAGGGGCTGTTGAAGCAGTGAACACTCTATCCCTTTTGGTGCTTCTCGTTCTTCAGGCCATAGAAGCACATCTGGATAAACACCGGTCATCTCTCTCATCCAGTTCAACTTCTCGCCAATGGCCATCTGTTTGACGGCTGAAACCTCAGGACTGATGTTACCGATAAATACGGTTAAGGCATCACTTTTCTGGATAGCCTGAGCCACATCTTTCATCAACAACGCCGGCAATATACTGGTCATAAAACTACCGGGCCCCAGAATAATAAGATCAGCTTCTTCCAGAACAGCAAGGGCTTCGTGAGTTGGTTTAATGTCGGGAATCAGCATTAAACGATCAGGCTTCTGGTCCAAAGCATCTATCGTCGTCTCACCTACCACCTGCTGAGTATCAAGCATGGCTGCGAGGCTGGCAGGCTCCTCAGACATAGGGATTAGATCGGTTTCAACCTGAAGCATTTGCCGAATCAGGTTGATCGCATCCATGGGACGGACACACATTTGATCCATAGCCAGAAGAATCAGGTTGCCAAGATTGTGGTGTGTCAGCTCTCCGCTGTCTTCCTTGAAGCGATATTCAAAAAGAATACGCGCCAGGTTGGGACTATCGGAACAAAGCTGATTAAGGCAGTTTCTCAGATCGCCCCAGGCTATGCAGCCACTGGCTTCCCTTAACCGGCCGGTGGAACCACCATCATCAGTGGTAGCAACAATGCCAGCAAGGCGATCTTTCATAAAGCCAAGACTGGCCATAACTCTACCAAGACCATGGCCACCACCTATGGCGGCAATACGACGACATTTAAAAAGAGCGTTGACGGATTGCATTTATCATTGAAGGGTTGTGACTGTAATAGAAAATTATAGATGAAAGGTAGGACTAACGTCTCCACCTTTAGACAACTTTCTCCAATGGAGAACCTTTACTACCGAAACGCCCAGGAATCAGTTCAGGTAATCTCTCTGATAAATAGGCTTTCAATCTTGCTTTACCGGACTCATCCAGCTCAATTCCCAGCTTGCTCCTACGCCACAAAATATCTTCCATTTTGTAAGCCCACTCACTCTCAATCAGGTAGTCGACTTCAGCAGCATAAAGACCGGCACCGAAATGTTCACCAAAGTCATTCAGAGAGCGGCTCTTACCTATCAGACGATAGCTCAGGTTTCCATAGGTACCACTGAAACGGGCAGCTATATCGGCAGGCAGCCAGGGATGAGCATTGCAGAGTTCTTCAGTACACGCCTGAACGCTCTTAAACTGCTCACTGCCTGGAAGTTGGCAGTCTTTGGTCCAGCTATTGCCCATATCAGTAAAATAAGGCTGTAGTTTACCAACAGCCGCTTCACCCAACTTACGGTAAGTAGTGAGTTTTCCCCCAAAGATTGAAAGGAGAGGCGCTTTACCACCTTCATCTTCCAGCTCCATGGTGTAATCACGGGTAATTGCCTGAGGAGAGTCTGACTCATCTTCACAGAGTGGACGCACTCCAGAGTAATCCCAAACGACGTCTTCCAAAGAAATCTGCTTTTTGAAATGTTTGTTCACAATATCGCAAAGATAGCGTTTTTCATCTTCAGTGCAGTACACATCAGCAGGATCACCCCTGTATTCAACATCGGTTGTTCCCACCAGAGAGTATTTATCCAGGTAGGGAATGACAAAAACAATCCGGTTATCTTCATTCTGTAAAATATAAGCTCGGGGCTCCTCATGAATACGAGGAACAACGATATGACTGCCTTTGATCAAACGGATTTTTCGGGGGGATTTTTTCTTCAGTCCATCATCGAAGAAAGATTGAACCCAGGGCCCCGCTGCATTCACCAGAGCACGACTGCGAACGATAGACTCCTCCCCAGTGATTTCATCACGAAGGGTGATTTGCCAAACTCCTTGATCCCGCTTTGCATGCAATGCCTCGGTTCGAGTACGAACTTCCCCGCCTCTTCTCTGAAGCTCCATAGCATTCAGCACCACCAACCGGGCGTCATCGACCCAAGCATCAGAGTATTCGAAACCTTTCCTGAAGGTATTTTTCAGCGCAGAATCCTGACCAAACTTCAGAGACTTTGATCCTTGTAAAGAAACCCGGGCACTCAGGTTGTCATAGAGAAACAATCCGGCACGAATCATCCAGGCCGGTCTCAGGTGCGGCCTATGAGGCAAACAGAAACGCATGGGTGAAGCAATATGAGGGGCCATTTTCAACAGAACTTCCCGTTCTGCAAGAGCCTCCTTGACCAACCTGAATTCATAATGCTCCAGATATCTGAGACCACCATGAATCAACTTGCTGCTGGCTGATGAAGTAGCCCCTGCCAGATCAGACTTTTCACACAGACCGACCTTGAGACCCCTGCCAGCTGCATCCACAGCAATACCTGCGCCATTGATACCCCCACCAATAACGTAGATATCAAAAAGGCCCTCTTCCTGTGCTTGTTTCATTCACTCACACCTAAAAACGAAAATTTGCGAATATTTTTAAACTATAACGAAACTTATAGTACAAAATAAACCTATATGTTTACTAATTCGAATAAATACGAATCTACAGGTGGTTGATAACAGAGATATGACACAAGGGGAGTAAGTGCATGAGAACTGCCCGTTCAAACTCCTGCACTAAGGATACGAGGGGTTATAAGGAACAGGCGCATTTGACTGGTGTTTTGCTTCTTATCAGCCCGGAACAATCGACCAAGGACCGGGATATCACCTAACACAGGCACTTTAGTCGTTTTATTGTTCTGGCTTTCCTTATAAAAGCCACCAATCAGCAAGCTTTCATTTTCGTTTACGATCGCCTGTGTGCTTATCGAACTATTTGTGACTCTTGGCAGAGTAAGATTCTGATCGTTAGAATCGCCACCATCCTGAATATTCACACTCATATGAATCCGGCGGCCTATCTCTTCTTTCACAATCCTTGGAGTAACTTGCACAACTGTACCGGACGTCACAGGAAACAATTCAGCATCTTCCTGACTGGCTACCTGAACGTAAAAAGTACTGCTGTTATCAAAAACAGCTTCCAGATTATCCAGAGTGAGAATAGAAGGCTTCGAAACGACCTTGGCGCGTCCTTCATCTTCCAACAAACTGAGCCGGGCATTAAAGCTGCCAATGCTCATCCCCAGAACAGTGGTAAAAGAAGAGAAGTCGTCTTTATAAGCTGAAGATCCAGGATCAAATTTAATTTCAGAATTACCTCCCCGGGTATTGTTCCAGTCAACACCCAGGGCTTCTATATCATCCGTATTGACATCGATAATCGAGACGCTGACTTCAACCTGAGAGGAAGGCTTGTCCAGAGATTCAATCAAGCCCTCATACATGGCCATCTTGGATTCCAGATCGTGGACAATAATGGCATTCAGTCTTGGATCTGCACTGATATAAGCCCCTTCAACCTTTGCACCGGAATTCAATGCTTCTTGTGGCTGCTGCGCCTGTTGATTATTCCAAACGCCTTGACGTACAACACCTTTTGCAGGTTGTATTTTCAAAGTCTCAACGGGTTTACGCTCTACGCTGGAAACCCCCCCTCCACTGGCAATACTTTTCAACAAAGTGGCTACGCCTGGAACAATGATCTGTTGACCTCTGAAGTTAAAACTTTTGTCAGTCGCCCAAGCGTATTTGAGTCTGAACATACGCACGGTTAATTTGCTCTTTTGACGTTCACCTTCTTTTTTATCGAGTAATTCAGCCGTTTGGCTCACCATCTCGATGTATCTCGGAGGGCCAGAAACATAAACCAACCCGTCTTTTGGTTGTTCCTTCCAGAAAAAACGTCCATCCCAGATACCCACTTTTTTGAGCGTGCTCTTGAACCCCTGAGTTGTCATGTATTCAAGACTGATAATTTTCTGCTCAGCTGAACTGCCACTGTAGATATAGAGGGAATGACCATCAAAATACCAGATAAACCCATAGATATTGGCCATATGATCCAGAAAATCGACGGGGGTTAGTGGACCAATTTTCCCATTCACTTCACCAATAACTTCTTCAGAGATAACGACCGGAACATAGTAGCTGGCAGCAAAGTTCTGTAATGACTCAACCAGATCTTCCCCACTGCCATAATAGGCATAAGGGCGATCTCCAAAGACAGCCAGGGCTGGAGATTCTGAATCCTTAATCTCTTCTTCTGAATCTTCCTGCAACTCCCTGCCAACAGTATTAACACTTTTTGGAGGCTTGGTTGCAGACTCTGACGCACTTGTTGCTTCGGAAGAAGATCCTCCTTCCAAAGGGATATCAAAACCTGCCGTACTATCTGGTTTTGGCACCTTTCTTACATAGTTGTAATCGACACTTTCAATGCCTGTCGTTTGCTTCTGACTGCCCATCCACTGTTGCAGTTTAAAATACTCTTCTTCATCAGGCTTGGATCTTGTGGGCGGAAATGCTGTTGCATCCAATACTTGAGCCGGGGTTTCAGTAACAGGTCGAGTTGTTTGAAACTCTGGCTGAACAGATTCGGAAGCACTATCTGGCAGGTATATAGTTTGCCCCACCAGCAGTTTTGAAGGGTTGGTAATGTTGTTGTACTCGGCTAACTCCTGAAGCTCAAAACCGTAATTCTGCGCAATAATAGAAAGTGATTCGCCGGGACGGACAATATGTCTTCGTGTAGTGTCAGAATTGGATCCAGAGGACCAAACTGCAGCCGATGAAGAGGGCGACCAGAAGCTGGCAAAGAGTAAAGAGATCAACAAAGCCTGAACAGGCACCGAGATTAGCCAAAATTTGAGAGTTTTTGAGCCCATCCGAAGAGTGCCTCCATGCCCATCTTCTAAACAACCTGCGAATAAAGGTGTTAACGGCTAAATAAACTTTTTCTAATTAATTTTTTATTTTTAATAGCTAATTAAAATATACAACAGAATAAAACCAGTGTATCCAAGATTACCCTTCAATTCTAATCATTTACACACTTCTGGAGCCAGTTCTACGGTTTATTGTCATCCAGCCGATGTCTAAAGCGAAGAAAATCATTTCCTTTTAACTGGGGCTCTGAATTATGGACGTGTCTTTTAAAAACGGTCTTTCTGGCATTTCATTCGTCAATAATGATTTTATTGATAAAGACTTCCCAAAAGACAAATCTTCCTTCAAACCCTCTGGCGACAGTATTTCAGCTCATTTCTGGAAAGCCCTTGAAATGGGCCGTACTTTCCAGAACAGGGAAAGGAAATACGCTCTAACCCTGAACGACAAAGCGCCCTCACTGTCCCCCGATGAACATCACATGATGACCGATATGGCTTTAAGTCTTCTGAGCAAGCATGCCGATGAATGGCCTGAAGCAAAAGCTGCCTTGGCCGTTTTAAAAGAATCAAAAGAATTACAGGAATACCTGTCCATGACCCGGAACGTTCTGGTCGCAGGTTAATAAACAGCTCAGGGGAACACAAACCATGAATAAACCATTAAGGCAGTGGCTACTGGCGCAAGCCTCTTATTATATGGAATATCTCCAGCCGCGAAAATCTATTGCTTTATTGGAAGCTGTTAAACGGTTTGAACCAAAAAACCCCGATGTTTACCGAATGCTCAGTTATGCCTACCTGCAAATTGATCAACCTGAAGATTCCATCAGGGCCGCCGATACTTTTCTCCAGTACGCGAAGCCTGGAATGGATACCCGGGCCATTAAATGGATCAAGGGGCGAGCACTGCTCAAAAAGAGAAAGAAAGCCGCTGTAAAGTAGTCTCTCTTGCTTGACCAGACTGCTCTCTCCTGCAAACAGGCTGGTCGTGAAGCATGAACCTTGTCGTCGCAGGGCTGAATAAGCTCGGTCAAAGAAATGACCTGCTGCTGGCCGCTATGCTAGTAGTCATTGTCAGTCTCATCATACTACCCATGCCCACCGTTCTGGTGGATTTTCTGATTGCTCTTAACATGGGCTTGTCATTCATTTTAATGATGACGTCTATCTATCTGTTATCACCTTTGGAATTTTCTTCATTTCCTGCCGTCCTTTTGGTTACAACACTATTCAGACTGGCGCTTTCAATTACCACTACTCGATTGATTCTCCTTCAGGCTGATGCCGGCGAAATTGTTTATACCTTCGGTAATTTCGTGGTTGGCGGTAACCTTATCGTAGGTATTGTAATCTTCCTGATCATCACCATTGTCCAGTTCCTGGTAATCACCAAAGGTTCTGAAAGGGTCGCAGAAGTCAGTGCACGTTTCTCTCTCGATGGCATGCCTGGTAAGCAGATGAGTATCGACGCCGACCTGAGAGCTGGATCCATTGAGATGGAAGAAGCTCAGAAACGCCGGGAGCTGGTACAGAAAGAGAGTCAGATGTACGGTTCCATGGATGGTGCGATGAAGTTTGTAAAAGGTGATGCTATTGCAGGCCTGATCATTATCTTTGTGAACATCACTGCAGGTGTTGCTATTGGTACCACCATGAATGACCTGAGCACTGGTGAGGCCCTGCAGCTCTACGCCATTCTGACTGTGGGTGACGGTCTGATCTCCCAGATCCCCGCTCTACTGATATCCATTACTTCAGGTATTATTGTTACCAGGGTTTCCAGCGAAGATTCCAAGGACCTGGGTAATGAAATTGGTGGACAGCTGCTCGATAAGCCCAAAGCATTACTGGTAGGTGGTGTACTGCTTTTAGGCTTTGCCCTGATCCCCGGCTTCCCTACTTTCATATTTCTGATGCTGGCTCTGATGATCGGTGGTGGTGGCTATTACCTGCTGAGAAAGAACACCCGCGAAATGGCTCAGGAGGCCGAAGGTGGTATTCCTGCCATGGCAGCAGCGACTGAGACTGCGGGAGAAGCCAGATCCCGATTGGACCAGCAGGAAGAGTTTACCCAAACCCTGCCATTGATTATTGATGTCCCTACTTCCATTCAGGAAACATTGAACACCCAAATGCTTAACGACGAACTGTTGAAAGTTCGAAAAGCCCTGTATATGGATTTGGGGGTGCCTTTCCCAGGTATCCACCTTCGTTTCAATGACTCCATGATGGATAACACATACTCAATCATGCTGCAGGAAGTTCCTGTCGCCAACGGCCATTTTCGACCGGGTTATGTTTTTGTTCGTGAAACAGTGGATCATTTGGAAATGCTGAAAATCCCCTACGAGCAAGAAGATGACTTCCTTCCCAGCCTTGACACTTTATGGGCTGAAGACAGTCAAAAAGAGAAGTTGGAAAAGAATAATGTTAACTATATGGATGCTCCGAAGATTCTTACATTCCATCTGGCTCATGTATTGAAAAAGTATGCTGAGGAATTTATCGGTATTCAGGAGTCTCGCTACCTTCTCGAGAAAATGGAATCATCCTTTGGTGAATTGATCAAGGAAGTCCAGCGCCTTCTTCCCGTTAACAAAATCACAGAAATATTCCAGCGTTTGGTTTCAGAAGACATCTCCATAAGAAACCTGAGATCGATTCTTCAAGCTCTTGTCGTTTGGGGTCATAAAGAAAAGGAAGTTGTTCAGTTAACGGAATATGTCCGCTCTTCACTGAAACGCTATGTCAGTTACAAATATTCCAACGGTAAAAACATGCTGCCTGTTTATCTCCTCGATCAGGATGTTGAAGATACCATTCGAGGTGGAATCAGACAGACCTCTGCAGGCAGCTATCTAGCACTGGATCCTTCTCAATCTGCCCGCTTCGTTGAAAATGTAAAGAATACGGTAGGCAAGATTGGACACCTTGAACATAAGCCTGTCCTGATCACCTCCATGGATATACGCAGATACGTCAGAAAACTCCTGGAGCTGGAAGTCTATGATCTGGCTGTATTGTCTCACCAGGAGCTGACTGAAGAGATCACAGTACAGCCTCTCGGTCGTATATCGATCTAACCCTGAGACATTTCAAAGAGCACAGAACCCTCTCTCTTAGAGAGTTCTATAAAGACTTTTTGGACAGGGAGTAAAGGCAGAATGAATAAAGATGTTCGCTCAGAAACAACTCAACGAATGATGACTAAACGTCTGAGCGAACTAAACCGTAAACATATTGATCAAAGTACTCTTCTCCTTTGAAAATATGCTTTCTGAAGACACCTTCTAGTTGGAACCCGCACTTTTCGAGAACTTTTCCAGAGCCTTGATTATGGTCGACCACATCGGCATAGATACGGACCATACCCAGCTCATCCATAGCATATTGAGTAACCCTGCTGAGAGCATCAGTCATTACACCTTTTCCCCAATGTGACTCAGACAACCAGTATCCAATCTCAGCAGTAAAACGGTGTACATCCAGTTGAACAACAAAACCAATCTCACCTATTGCCTCCCCTTCGTGATCAATCACAAAACGGGTATCCGCTTCATTCTCTTTCACATGCTGAATCCATGCTCTGGCATGCTCAATGGTATAGGGGTGTGGAAAACTGTCCCTGAGATTTTTGGCCACATTCCAATTGTTACCATGACGTGATAGCGATGGCGCATCACCATACAGAAAGCTTCTTATACAATATCCATTACCGAGATCAAAGCGCATATCTATAGCCTGACATGATCAATTCATCAGATATTCAATCGGCAAAATACTGTGTGGCTGAAGTTATCTCGTCAGGTCATGCTGCTGCCGCTTTTGCTTCCAGTTTACGGTATAGATGGCCTAATACATCCCATTTATGCTTCACCCACTCAGGTCCCATCAGGTATTGATGATCCCCTGACCCCGTCAATCGATGAAACAGCAAGCTCGCTGGTGCCCGAGTCAATATTTCAGATAGAACCTCTGTGTACTGTTCCAGAGTCAGTTCAGAAACTGCCCCGCTTTTCCACTGACGGGCCAGCTGGATCCCTTTTACAAAATGCAGCGGATGAATCTTTACAGCATCAACCCCTAAAGCGACTACCCGATCAAAGGTGATCAACGTATCTGTTGGCTTTTCACCTGGCAGTCCCATAATCAGGTGAGTGCAAAGCTTCAGGCCGAACGTTCTGGCACGATCTATTGCATCCTCATATTCAGCAAATCCATGCCCGCGATTGATTGCGATTAAAGAGTCATCAAAGCTCGATTGCAGACCCAACTCCAGCCAGACTTCATAGCCGTTTTGTTGATAACCCGCCAGCAACTCCAAGACTGGATCAGGAACACAATCCGGACGGGTTCCCACTGCTAACACTATGACATCCGGATCGGACAGAGCCTCATCATAGTAACGTCTGAGATCGTCCACCTCACCATAGGTATTACTGTAAGACTGAAAATAAGCAATGAACTTTCTGGCTCCGGTCCGCTCTGTGACTCTTTCTTTGGCTTCCTCAATCTGTTTTGAGATGGAGCCCGCTTTTGTCGTTAAAGGACTGAATGAGTCATTGTTGCAGAAAGTACAACCGCCAATACCTTTAGTGCCATCACGATTAGGGCAGGTAAAGGATGCATCGACAGAAATTTTATGAACCTTCTCTCCATACTTTGTCCGCAGATAGCGTCCAAATGTATTGACGTAACGGGTCATATCCATGAAATGAGGCACTCAGATAAATCAGAACGTTGATCATCTTTTCCAGAGGCAGGAGAAGCTGAACAGATGAAAGGCAAAGGATCAGAATTGATCAGTCAATGCCTATCACGAATTGTATTTAAGAAGTGAAATAAAGAGCATCAGGACAGTTACTGTCCTTTTTTCATTTTATCCAGAACGGCATCTACAACAGCTCTTGCTTCATCCTGGGCATCAGGCATGGTTTCTGGGTTCAGGTCCGGTGCTACCCGCCATTCAATGACACGTTTGGCAAGTTTACGCGCTAGAACACCCACCACGTCGTCGAGGTATTTTTCGTCCATCATAGGTAGATGCATGAACCGAAGGTGTACAAGCAGCTGTTCAGGCTTACCTTCCTCTTTCATATGGATGGCAAAATCGCCTGTGTCTGTTGTGCTCTGACTGATGGTCAATGTGAAGTGCTGGCCACTCATAACATTCTCCAAACATAACTATTCCAGTTGTCGGCGAAGCTATGGAGGGCTTTAAGATATGAACCCTCTGTTCTTACACAGATTAGAAATAACAATCCATGATCTATAGAACAACTTCCATTTCGTTCTCAAAACTCGATTATCTACACTGAAGTATGGTTATGGGCGATATAAATAAGAATAGACTCTACCGCTCATCAAACTGATCAACTCAGGGAGAGAAAAATGATCACCAACCATGATGCTGAACCTCTACAACCTTCCAATCGAGGGCAAGTTGACCCTACCCAGCCAGTACAGCAAATTGATGCTGCAGAGGCTGAACGCTTTTCTGATCTTAAAAAGCAAGCTGAAATGAAAGATGCAGAAGCCGGTGATGTGGAAGACGGTATGATCAGCCCAGAAGAACTTCAGAGACAGATCAGGGAGAACCTGTTCAAGAACGGCTTTAACAAAGCCATGGAAAAAGCTCGGGAAATTTCTAAAGAGCTGAAAGAAGGCTAAGAAGCTATAACGGTTGTCACAACTTTGACAAAAGTTAACTCACATAGCTTTTTTTATTTCTTTTGATTATAAATCCACTGCTTTAAATAAATTACAATTAGCAAAAGTGATCTACGTGCATCGCCGTCAGGCAAAATCTATTCAGTAAGCAGGTCGGCCAGGCATGTTGCTTTATCCAGAACCAGAGGGTGAGCTTAGATCTAATTGTCATACAGGGAGCAGTAAGGTTTATGACAGGAACGTCGAGCAATGTTGTACCGCTACCGAGTTCTGCAAAACTCTCTCAAGTAGGTGAAATCAACACCTCTTTAATCAATTTTTTCCAAAAATTGATCCTCCCCTCTATCGACCCCATTCTGACTAACCTGATTCAACATGTTATTGAACTCTCAGAGTCTGGCGAAAATAATGCTCAAATCATGCGATTCATGGAAGTGAAACATAATCTTGAGAGATCAAAAAATGAGATCGCAAAACGTTTCGAGGAAGAATCACTTTCACACTTCCATGATCTTGAAGAAGAGGACGACACAAAATCACTTTTCTCTCTCAGTGAACTGTCATTGATTGAAAATGGTGACCTTGAGAAAAAACTGGCATGGCAACATGCTGCCAACCAACTCAGCATGAATGACAACCTTCAACATTTCAATAATATCCAGAACAGGCTGTCTGGATTGATGGATATAAAACCGGAAAGAAATCCTCTGGGGGCTCAAAAAATTTGTGAAAGTTTTGCTCTGGCACTTGGATCAGTCCAACTCAAAGCAGATTTAACTCAAGACCTGTTGTTGCAGTTTGCTCTTAAAATAAAACCCGCAGTGATGAAACTCTGGCTTGAAGTGGACGACCATCTTGAGTCTACTGGGCTGGAAGCCAATAAACCGGCTACCAAAATTGCAGAAATCCCAGAAGATGAACCTTTTTCTGAATCTAAACATATTCAGACTGTACCAGAAGCACCTGGTAGAGACTCTTTTACCCACATACAACCAGGATCTTCTGAGTCAGGGACAGATAAAAATGAACCGCCAAAGCTATGGAATGACGCCTTCATGGATGAGCTGGCCAATAAGCTAGTGTCCAGGGTCGAAGGGCTTCTTCACAGCCCTTCAGACATCCCCCATGCAAGCGCCAGTGGTGATGCAAGAATATTTGCCAGTGTTGAGTTAGCCACCACTCTAACAACGATTCAGGAAGAGCTTTCAGGTCAACAAGCCTCTATTTTTAATCTTGCGGAATCTATCAAGAGTGCTTTGAAAGACAAAGGGGTCAAACAGAAGCTTTCACCAAGGCATAGTGACCTTATCAACATGGTTGGCATGCTGTTCGAATTTATTCTGGACGACCATGAACTACCGGATGAAGTCAAAAAACTGATTGGTTTGCTGCAGATTCCTGTTTTAAAACTGGCCTTACTGGAAGAAGGTTTTTTAACGGATCGCCATCACGCTGCAAGAGAGTTGCTTAATGATATGACCTCTGCCGGTATGCATACGACACTGGCTCCAGCAACCGAGCAGCCTGTTATTGAATTGATTGAAGAAACCGTCAAGTACATTATCAAACATTTCACCCAGAACCCTGACATATTCTCCAGCTGTCATAAAACATTTAACGAAAAACTCCTCAAAATCAGTGAGTCTATAGAACAGAATCAAAACAGCACTGAGCCTCCTCAAACTGAACCTGATAAGCATGAAGAAGTCATTAACTCTGAAGATGTTGTCCTTGAACCTGAGCCTGAGACAGAAAAACAATATCGTTCATTCATTACCGACCTCATTTCCAGCCATCAATACACCGTACCAGATTCCATAGAAAAAATGGTTTATGGTGCCTGGCCTGAAGTCATCGAACACATCGACATAGTCTCGATCTCTGAAGAAACTCCTTACTTAGATGCAATCAACACACTCGACATTATGTTATGGAATCTCCAGCCAGAAAATCGTGATTCAGTCACAGCTGAAGATTGGCTCATTCTAAAAAACATGCTGCTTGATTATCTGAACGAGAGCGGACATGACCCCTTTACCGTAGTTGAGTGGATGCATGCGCTGAATACCTTGATTTCAATGCCAATAGAATTTCCTAGAGAAGCAGAAGTCATTACCGTCCCACTTGTTGATTCAACCGATGAAGAAGAGCAGCAAGAGCCGGATACCGAGGAGATCGTTTTACAGAGTCAACGCATGGATAAGAATCACCTTGATTCAGACACTCTAATCCCCAAGGTTGTCGATGTCCTCCCGGTGGAAGATGAAGTGTTGGAGAAAGTAATCCCGGAAATGCATACCAATGTTCAATTGAGCGTGGGTCAATGGGTTGAGTTCATAGGCAAACAGGATCAGCACTTTCGCTGTAGATTATCTTCCATCAATACCGTCGGTAATCGATATATCTTTGTGAATAGCTCAGGCATGAAAATAGCGGAAATGTCAGGATATGAACTCAAGTCAGGTATAGAAAATCTACGTATCCGTGTTATTGAGGATACTCAGTTCTTCGATAAAGCTCTGCATGCTGTCATAGATAAATTCCTGAAGTTTTAGCATCAGTCGACGACACTCTATTTTAAGAGACGTCTGCTGCCCACCAATTGACCCAGATATAAAGGAGGTATTCATTGATCGATCTTGGGAATCTGCAACAATTAACCGAAGGCGATGCTCCGCTGATGAAGACCCTTCTGGATGAGTTCCTCAACACTACAGAAGAAGATCTTAAATCTTTGGACAGAGCCATTAAACAGAAGCTGAGCAGTGAGATTGCCGGTCTGGCTCATCGTATCAAGGGTGCCTCTATGATTGTGGGAGCCAGTCAGATGATACAACTGACTACGGAACTCGAAGAAGCAGTAAAACAAGCAGACAGTGGTAAATTTGATTCACTACTTTCTGATATAAGAGAGTGCTACAACGGTGTGTCGGAAGCTATCCGAAACCTATAAATGTGTGACCGGTGCTGTGCTCAGGCCAGAGAGCCCCTGCAGTACAATCTCTACAGCCAATGCCCCCAGAATCATCCCCATTACCCGGATCAATATTGCAGAGCCACTGTCTCCCAACCAATTGTGAATGGTATTGGCAGCCAGTAACAACAGATAAGTAATCAATAGAACACTGAGTAAGACAAGGCTGGTAAGCACTTGGTCTTCAATGCCATAACGGCGATTATCGGTTAACACTACTACGGCTGTTAGTGCACCCGGGCTCGCCATAGAGGGTATGGCCAGTGGAAAAACGGCTATGTCATGACCTGGTTCAGCACGATCATGGGAGTGTGAAACATCTTCCCCAAAAATCATTTTCAAACCAAATAGAAATAGAATAATGCCTCCGGCAATCTGAAATGATACCAGCCGAATACCCATGGCTGACATCAGAAACTGCCCCACGATTATGAACATCAGCAGGATAGCTCCACTGTACAGGCTGGCTCTCAAAGCTATATGGTTTCTGTCTCTGGCAGAGTAACCTCCGGTAATTGACAGGAAAAGCAGCAGAGTGCCTATAGGGTCAATGACTGCGAAGAGAAGGACAAAGTCATGGATGATCTGTTGCATGTAGCCTAGGCCTGTATAAGGCGGTTAGTGCACCTATATGACTGAATATCGGTAGAAGTAGTCATTTTTGGAGGTTTGATGGTAGCGATTAATCCGGTAGAGTACGCCTCTTAACCCATAAGCAGAACAACCGGAATGAGTCTGACGTCCACCCTAATATCAACACCCTCTCCCCAGAGCCTTGCTGAAGACCTGGCCAGGTGTGCCCGGGGGGAACAAAAAGCCTTAAAACATCTTTATCAGCTGACTTCGGCGAAACTATATGCCGTGATCCTGCGTATATTGAAAGACAAAGAGCTTTCTGAAGACTGTCTTCAACAAGCTTTTATCAAGATCTGGCAGGCATCATCCAGCTATAACAGCAGTAAGGCTGCTCCCATGACCTGGATGAACACCATTGCCAGAAATCAGGCACTGGACCATTTGCGGAAACTGAACAGGGAACCCCAAATGGAAACGGAAACTCTTGACCTTCAGGTTGACCAGAGTTCCACTCAGGAACAAATGGCAACTGATAGACAGGATAGTCAGGAAGTTCACCGCTGTCTGAAAACTTTGAATGATAACCAGAGACGCTGTCTGGAACTCAGTTATTTTGATGGAATGACTCATCAGAGTCTTTCTGACCAACTGGAAGTTCCTATTGGGACAGTGAAAACGTGGATACGACGTGGACTGATGAGGTTGAAGGAATGCATGACCGCTTAGATCTTGGCAATCCTGACGAAAGAAATCAGGCTGCAGCAGACTATGTGCTCGGCTTGCTGACGCCTGATAAAAAGGCTCAATTTGAGGCATTAATGGCTGTGAGTCATGATGCCCAGCGTGAAGTGGAAGAGTGGCGAGACCATTTGGATGTCCTGAATGAGGCTCTACCGCCAGTCGAACCTCCAAAGCACGTTTGGAAAAGCATTGAGAAAGCCACCAACAACAGTACAGAGTCATTCTGGAGCAGTCTGAAGTTTTGGCAAGGCTCGGCTTTTGCTTCCGTGGCTTTAGCTCTGATGGTAGTGCTGGCGAACTTCCAGTCGATCAATCCGACAGGCATGGAATACGTCTATGTTGTCAATAATCAGGAAAAAAATCCGGGCTGGATTCTCAACGCTTCCCTGAACAGTAAAAAGCTGGTTATGGAAACCATAGAACCTGACTCGATTCCTGTAGGGAAGGCCTGTGAACTCTGGCTGGTTGTTGATGGCGTTGAGCCTGTTTCACTGGGTATGCTGCCTGATTCAGGGACCAAAGAGATGACAATACCCAAAGGATGGGAAGACAGGCTTTCCAAGGCCAAAATTGTTATAACACTGGAAGATCAGAAGGGGGCACCCAATGGCTGGGATATGGGCCCCGTTCTGGACAAAGGGGACTGGAGCTCGCGAACCTATTAATTAATGGCTTCCTGGCACTGCCTGACAAGGCAGTGCCTACCCTTCCAGCCACTCCCACATTTTCTGATCTCTCTCACTGGTCCATATCTCCGGATGCAGAGTATCAGAAGCTTCATCGAAAGCTCTGCTGACATTAAACGGCATACAGTGCTCATAGATCACCCAACTAGCATAATCCTGATCCATTTTCTTTCGGATATAGCGATAGACTGCAGCTAAACCCATTTTCTGGTCAACGGCTTCAGAGGCATAAAGCAGCAACCTTGAGACGTAGCGCCGGGTTGACTCAATGGCCTGCTGGGCAGCTTCACTGCTCTTCAAAACACTTCCTCTACCCGGTACCAGCCTTTCAGGTTCAAGATCGGTCAATCTTGATAAGGTGGCTGGCCATTGATGAAGATAGGCATCTCCACAATAGGGTGTTGCTCCGTTCTCTACCAGATCCCCGGCAAATAGTACTTTCTCATCGGGGATCCATAGAACCGTATCGCCTCCGGTATGACCTGCACCGGGATGAATCACCTCAACTCTCCGACCTCCCAGGTCAATGGTCAGAGATTCTTCGAATAAAATCTCCGGATGGGTCAGCCCGGAGATTCGTTCTGCACCTTCAAATAACCTCGGGAAACGCCTTAGCTCTGACTCCATATCCTGCATCCCCCGTTCACTGATCAGCTGATCTGTGCCATGACTCGCGACGACTCTGGCTTTTGAAAAAGCAGAAGCCCCAAGGGTTCGAACTGCATGATAGTGGCTAAGCACGACATAATGGACAGGCAATGAAGTGATATCCCTGATGGCTGAAAGCACATTTTCAGCCAGACCTGGTGTCGCCTGAGCATCAAAGACCAGAACACTCCGCTCACCCACAACCACACCGGTGTTAGGGTCACCTTCTGCTGTAAACGCATAGATACCCTCAGCAATGGCCTCGAAGGTCACTGTCTTAGCAGTAAGGTCAGCAGATGAAGCAAAAGGAGTCGACATGGCGTTCAGCCCCGGAAATATGAAGGTTGCCTGATTCAATGGAAGTTTAGCCCTTTCATAAAGCCTTGAGAGGGAAATACAGACTCTACTGAATCATAAAACAGCTGGCATAAACCCGGAAAACTGAGCCAGTAGAAAGACTGGGATCGTAATGGTGAACTTGCCTCAGCCTGATACTGAGGCAAAGATCGAACGTTTCAATTAATGGTATTACCAGGGAATAACAGAGCCATCATAATTAAAGAACTGCCCGGTATTTTCTGGTCCAAGCTGCTCAACCACACCCATCAATCCTTTAATGGAGGTCCTGGTATCGATTAATGCATTGGGTCCACCCATGTCAGTCTGAACCCAACCAGGATGGCAGATCGCCACGCTGATACCTTTGTCAGACAGATCAAGTGCCATACTCTTACCTACCGCATTTAATGCAGCTTTTGTAGAGCGATAGATATAACTGCCACCACTGGTGTTATCAGCAATACTGCCCATTTTACTGGTCATCAATATAATCTTTGCGCCCTTAGGCATCAGGCCAACCAGTTCCTGTACCAGTAACACGGGAGCAACAGTATTGACCTCCATTACTTTGTGCCACTCTTCTGACTCGACTTCACCAAAGTTCATCCGGTGGCCATATATACCCGCATTATTGATCAGAATATCGATCTGATCCCCCTGAAGCGTATACTTCAGGTTCACTCTTTGTGCAGGGTTAGTGACATCCAGTGGCACAGTTTCCAGTTTTTCGCTGTTTTGCTGCTTCAGCTTCAGCAAATCTTCTGCAGACTCTGGTGCCCGACAACAGGCGTAGACCTTGTAACCTTTTTCCAAAAACTGCTTGCAATACTCCAGGCCCAGCCCCCGGTTTGCCCCGGTCACTACCACCGTTTTAGTCATTGCTTAACTCCTTATAGAAATTATCCAGACGAGCCAGGTACTCAGACCGTTCTGTATTCTCAAGAAAACTGGCATTGAAACTGTTTCGAATCAACTGATAAACAGCCTGATCATCCAACGCTAATGCTTGCTGACAGGCATGAAAGTTATCGTTGATATAGCCTCCAAAGTAGGAGGGGTCATCAGAATTCACAGTGACACAGAGCCCTCTATCCAGCATCTGCTTCAGATTATGTTCTGACATTTTGTCAAATACACACAGCTTGACGTTTGATAGGGGGCATACCGTCAGAGGGATCTTGTTATCTACCAGATACTGAACCAGTCTCTCATCTTCCAGACACCGAACACCATGATCAACTCTTGATACTTTCAACTCATCCAATGCTTCCCAGATATACTCTGCCGGTCCTTCTTCACCAGCATGGGCAACTGTTTTCAAGCCGGCTTGTCTGGCTTTGCTAAATACTTCAGTAAACTTCCCTGGGGGATGGCCTAACTCTGATGAATCCAAGCCAACGCCTATCATCCTTTGATGCCAGGGTTTGGACATTTCAAAAGTATCCAGCGCTGCTTCAGCACTCAAATGGCGAAGAAAACACATGATAATGTGACTGCTAATCCCCAGTTGCTTTCTAGCATCCTGCAGAGCCGCATCGATTCCCTCAAAAGCAGTACCAAACTGAATACCCCGGTCCGTATGGGTTTGAGGATCAAAGAAAATTTCGGTATGAACCACATTGTCCTTTTTACAACGCTCCAGATAAGCCCAGGTCAGATCATAGAAATCTTGCTCTGTCTGCAGAACTTGTGCACCGGCATAATAAATATCAAGAAAAGATTCTAGGTTAGAAAACTGATACGCATTTCTAACTTCGTCAACGCTTTTGTAAGGCAGGCTGATTTGATTCCTTTCAGCCAATGAGAACATCATTTCGGGTTCCAGGGTACCTTCAATATGCAGATGAAGTTCTGCTTTAGGTAAGGAGTCAATCATGGAGGAATCAGCCTGTTCATCTGCCATTAAAGAAAACCGGGGATTCATTCTTGAATGAATACTGCATTTCCACGTTAAAAAGAGCTATTCTTTCAGAAGATACTCATTATACTGCCCTGCCTGCAAATCAGGCAGCGATATCAGAAAAGATGCTTTCGCTAGAAAAGATCTTTTCGGGCAAGAAACCATGGAATGGTACTATGTCAAAGATTGATGGCTCAGGACAATCACTTCCCCAAACCCAGTTTGAATCCAGCAAACCGTCTGTCGATGAAGGCGCCGGGCCTTCTGATCCAGCACAACCGAAAAAATATCTCTCAACAGAGAGACCGCTGACAGGACCACGAAACAAGTCGATTCTATCTCGAGGTGTCAAACTCCCCCCCTCGGAAGGAAAACTGGAACCCGCAAACCTGGGCATGATGTTGAAGTTTTTTGAAGAAGGCGATTTAGTCGGTGCTCAGAAATCTATGGAGCGCTTTGTAGGTGATTTGAATCAACTCGACAAACTCATTTCAACCTTGCCAAAAGATCAATCAGAGAAAGCCAAAAAGTTGTTAGTGGGCTATGCCAGCCAGCTCACGGCAGCCGATATTGTCAATAAACTGGTAGATCCTGAAGTTTCACTGGAAGAACAGTTTGAACAAATCAGTGGTTACATGAGCCAACTGGGAACCTCTGAAAGCCCGGTCAGAATCATTGCCTGGATCAGGGCAGATGAATATCTCAGTAACAGTGGATTGGGACAAGATCTTCTGCCGGATATGGCCAAGCGAATGGAAGAAGAATGCCTGTTCTCTTTAAGCCAGATGGCCAACAAACTGGGCTTAAAGCTTCAGGACGGAGAGTTGACATCTGATCAGCAGAAAGCATTAGCTCAACAGCTTCGACAAATGAGCATTGAAATGTCAGCCATAAAAAGTGATTAAAGTTCAGCCAGTAAAAAAGCCGTCAGACAAAATCTGACGGCTTTTTTAGTTCTGGATTTTATTTAAATCAGAACAGTACCAATATCACGGTCACCACACTCAATACCAGAGTAGCTCCATAAAACAGTACCTTCAGCCCTGCTCCTGGATGAAAGCCCAGATCATGCAGACCATGGTAAATCCGGTGAATACAGGCCCAGTAAGAAGGCACCAGTGCTACCAGCAGAATAAGCTGCCCAAACAGGTTGTTCAGGAAAAAGTCTGACATTCTCTCATAGGACAACGCTTCTGCAGGAATCGCACCCAGAGATACCGCCAGGATCACCAGAATCATGGCCGGGAAGAAGAAGGCGATCGTAGTACCGCCTGCTCCGAATAAACTCCACAGCAGTGGCTCAATGTGTCTTTTCTGACTCATGACCTTCTCCCTCAAAACAACACGGCTGCAGCAAGAATAATGACAGAAACGCCTGCCAGACCTGCATACATCAGTTTGTTGACCACATTATCAGCCACCATCTTGCGAATTTGCTGAGGCAAGACCCGTGGTGTCATATCGAAATAAGTCACCGCATGAAACAGAGTCATCCCTAGAGTCACGACAGTGAACAGGATCATCAGGGGATTTGCCTGAAAAGACAGCCATCCCTGCCAGGCTTCTTCACCCTGTGTCAGCTGAAGTATGCCAAAGAACAGGTTGATGCAATAAAGTGCATCGAAAACACAGGTAGCTTCCCTGATCATATAGGTGCGGTAAAAAGGATGATCCATATACCAGGTGCGCTTCATTGGACGCACATAAGGACGACGACTCATCACTTACCTCCTTTACGCGGCATAAGGAAAGACAAAGCCCAATCCTGAGCGCCCTGCAACTTGTTCTGGTTGATGGCAGCAGCCGGATCCACATTTTTCGGGCAGACTTCTGAGCAATAACCAACAAAGGTACATGCCCAGACACCGTTCTTACCCTGAATCACTTCGGTACGCTCATCATAACCGTCATCCCGTGTATCCAGATTGTAACGGTGACCCAATGCAATAACAGCCGGACCGGTGAACAGTGGATTAATACCCATCTGAGGACAGGCTGAATAGCAAAGCATGCAGTTAATGCAGCTGGAGAATTGCTTGTAAAGACTCAATTCTTTAGGCGTCTGTTTGGTAACACCTTCTTCAACCGGCTTTTCCATAGCGTTAATGATGTAAGGCTTCACAGACTCCAGCTTGTTAATGAAGTCTTCCGCATCCACCACCAGATCCCGTTCAATCGGGAAGTTAGCTAAAGGCTCCACCTTGATGGTGCCTTTGTAATCCCTCAGGAAGGTCTCACACCCGAGCTTCGGAGTACCGTTAATAACCATGCCGCAACTGCCACAAACAGCCATACGACAGGACCAGCGATACGCCAAAGTAGAGTCCAGTTCATCCTTGATGTATTCAAGAGCGTCCAGCATGGACCACTCTTCAAGGAAAGGTACCTCAAACTTGCCATAGCTGGGCTTTTCATCGCTTTCCGGGTTATACCTCAGGATCTCGATGTTTATTGTCTTGTCATTCATTTCCAGCCCTCCCGTCACTTCTTCTCAGCCGCTGCGCCATAGACACGCTCTTCTGGCTGATAACGAGTAATATTGACGTCCTGATATTCCATACGGGGAGCTGCGTCGCCGTTGTAGTAAGCCAGAGAGTGCTTCAGGAAGTTCTCGTCATCGCGTTTTTCGAAACCATCAATCCGCTGATGGGCACCACGAGATTCCTTACGCTCCAGTGCACCCACTGCCATGGTTTCAGCTACTGCCAGAGAGCTTTGCAACTCAAAAGCCTGCAGTAATTCAGTATTGAAAGCCTTACTGCGGTCTTCAACCTGTACATTAAGGAAGCGCTGACGGAGCTCAGCAATCTTGTCGACGCCTTCCTGCATCTCTTCGCCAATTCGATAGATACCAAAGCAGCGTTCCATGGTTTTCGCCATTTCATGGCGAATATGGGAAGCCTTTTCTGTGCCATTGGCATTGCGCAGATTTTCGATGCTGGAAAGATGCATTTTCGCTTGATCCAGCAGTTTTTTCTCATCAGACATAACCGCTTGCTGAGCAAATTCAGCGGCTTTCTCACCGACCAGTGCACCGAATACAACCGTTTCCGCCAGAGAGTTAGAACCCAGTCGGTTAGCACCGTGCATTCCCACACTGGCACATTCACCTGCTGCAAACAGACCGGGAATATCAGAAGCGCAGTTAACATCTGTACGGATGCCACCCATGGTGTAATGCACAGCAGGACGAACCGGAACAGGCTGATGAACAGGATCAACACCCACGTAGTTTTTCGCCAGTGAACAGATCAGAGGCAAACGCTCCATCAGTTTCTTTTCACCCAGATGTCGCAGATCCAGAAGCACTGCGTCACCCAGAGGGGTTTCTATAGTGTTGCCCTTGCGCTGTTCATTCCAGAAAGCCTGGGAGAGTTTGTCGCGAGGACCCAGCTCCATATATTTGTTCTTTGGCTGGCCAACAGGAGTCTCTGGTCCCAGACCATAGTCCTGAAGATAGCGATAACCATTCTTATTGAGCAGAATACCGCCTTCACCTCGACAACCTTCGGTCATCAGAATGCCTGAACCTGGCAGACCGGTTGGGTGATATTGGACAAATTCCATATCTCTCAGCGGCGCACCTGCTCGCATTGCCATGCCATGGCCATCACCAGTAACAATCGCACCATTGGTGTTGAAGCGGAATACACGACCAGAACCACCCGTTGCCAGAATAACGGTCTTGGCCAGGAATACTTTTGGCTCACCCGTTTTGACTTCAATAGCGACCACGCCCTGCGCACGACCATCTTCCACAATCAGATCGGTAGCAAAGTATTCATCAAAGCGCTCAATGGAAGGATATTTGACAGATGTCTGATAGAGCGTGTGAAGCATATGAAAACCGGATTTATCTGCAGCAAACCAGGTTCTTTCGATTTTCATACCACCAAATGGACGTACGTTCACATCGCCATCCGGTTTACGACTCCAGGGACACCCCCAGTGTTCCAGACGAATCATTTCTTCAGTAGAGTTCTGAACAAAGTAATCGACGGCATCCTGATCGCAGAGCCAGTCACCCCCTGAAACGGTATCCTTGAAGTGATTCTCGAAAGAGTCATGATCCTGAATAACGCCAGCTGAACCCCCTTCTGCCGCCACAGTGTGACTGCGCATTGGGTATACTTTTGAAAGCAGTGCGATTTTCAGGTTTGGGTCTTTTTCTGCAACAGCTATAGCTGCACGAAGGCCAGTACCACCAGCACCTACAATTGCAACATCGGCCTTAATGACCTGCATTATGCCAACCTCTACTGAAGGTCCGGTCTTTCAGTCTGGCAGCAGCCTTCTGCATAACCGGACAGGGTTAAGTGAAATCGTTGGAAAGGAAACCTATTGGGTAATGTCTGGATACTGTTTATCGATCAGGAAGGATTCCCAGTACTCGCATGGTAAATCAGTATAGCCTTATTCAAGGCCCAACTTATTTATGCTGGAACAGTGGTCAGCCAAACCCATTAATAAGTTAATGAGTCCAATGTACTCACTAAGAACATCTGAAGCAATCACGTTAAATCTCATAGATGTGAGTATTTTACGCACCCATACTCAGACGTAGGAAAACATGATTTCTGAACTATTTTCATTCAAGCTAAAAGCTCCAAAGAAATCATAATCTGTGTAAAAATAACCAAACACCCAAAGAAAAAACATAAAATAAGACTGCTCTTTCCCCCCGGAGCTCGATAAATTCCAGACTGTTGTTTTTTTCCTTTTCTTAACTTACCCACAATCAACACAGGTAGAAGAATGGCCAGTATGGCCAATGCGACAGATGCATAACCTAAAGCAAGGATAAAACCTTCGGGGTAGCACAAGGCAAAAATAACGGGTGGAATAAAGGTAACAGATGCTGTTTGTAAACGCCCAAACCAGCTATTTTCTCTTTGCAGAAGACTTGCCAGATAATCGAATAACCCCAGGGACACCCCCAGGAAAGATGTCAGCAAAGCCAGATCTGAGAATACATGAAGAAACAGCTTCAGCTGCTGACCACTTGCTGCATCAGAGAGTTCTCTGACTAGGCCTCCTGCAGATTCACCGGTCTCGGTCAACTGGGAGAAAGACTGATTGGATAGCACTCCTGTTGCAACTAAAAGCCATAAAATATAAACAATCAGAGGAACAACAGCACCTAACACCAGTACTGTGCTAATTCTGCAAGTATCTGACTTAAGGTAAAGAATGATGCTGGGAATGCTTCCGTGAAACCCAAATGAGGTAAAGATGACTGGAATGGCTACCAATGCTGGCCCCCATTGAATGGATTGATAAACCAGATTCTCTTCATCAACAGCAGGAAACAAAGTAAAAAGTGCAGCGATAAAAGCCAGCATCATCACAGAGAATAACAACCGACTGAGCAGGTCTACTGACCTTGTACTGAAGTAAACAAAAGCGCCAGCAAACAGAGTAAAAATAATAACACTGAGTTGTGGACTGACTGCAGTTGAATCACCAAAATACTGATAAACCAGAGATCCCCCACCGGCCAGATAAGCAGCCATCAGGGAATAAAAAAGCAACAGTGGTGACAAGATGGCAAGAAGCCGCCCCCACCGACCTAAAACCCTTACCGCCATGGTATAGAGACTGCAACCTGGTTCAACTAACAGGTTAGCCTCAAGAGTAATTAGTGCAGCCAGTACAACGACCAGGAAATTGATGGCCAGAAGAACCAACATGAACCAAAAACCAACCTGAGCAGAAACCAGTGGCAAGGCCAACATTCCGGCCCCGATTGCCGTACCAGAAAGTATGAAAACACTGCCCAAACGCCTGGATTGAGTGAGCTCAATCATGACTACCTCAGCTTTCTGATTGTTTAGATTTGTGCTGCTACAGCCCATCCTGCAAAGTGTCTAATAACAAACAGCTTTCCCTGGAAGGCTGAAAGCTTCCCTAACTTGGGACTGAGAAAAAATGAGTATAGATGGTTATATTTTAAATGCGGACTGCGATCACTTGGGTTCATCAAACATAGAGTGATCGTTAGTGATGCTACTCACTGCTTCAGAGTTTATTCGCTCAAAACGTTTCTGTAATGCCTTGATCTGTAAGTCGACACTGGCATCAACAACACCAATATCACTTTCCATAATGCAGTCACCTGTAGACAAGCGCTGATCCGGAATCAGATCAATGAAGCCTACGCCTTTATATTCTGCCAGTATCTCATTGAGTCGTGCTTTGACCATTTTGAATTGGCTGGGAGGTATACGGATCGTTACCTGTTTTTCATTCCTGACATGCTGTAATGCATTTTTAACCAGGTTGACAGCGAGCTCTTCCTGATCAAATTCACCAATTATTTTTTTAACACCCGACATTAAAATATCAGCCAAGGCTTTCTCTACCTCTGAGAGATAGTTGATGGTTCGACTGACCACTTTTAGCATTTGCTCTGCCTGATCAACCTTGCTTTCAGTTACCCCTTCTTCAAAGCCTCGTTGCTTTTCTTTCTCATAGGCCTGACGAGACTGATCCAGGATCTCTCTGGCGTGCTCCCGAGCTTTCTTGATAATCTCTTCAGATTCAAGATAAGCTGCATAATCTTTTGATTTAAGGACTTTCGCTGACGGATCAATGGTCAGCTGCCCAGAAGTCAGACGAACAGGTGACGCCATTCTCGATTCACCTCTTTATGCGTTTTAACGACTAATGTCCTACATTGATCAATCTCAAGATCTGACTTTTCTGTGCTCTGGATGTGATCACGAAAAGAAACAGGAAGTTTAAGTTCCAGCCTTTTCAAAAAGGCTGGAGAACTGTCTGAGAAGGCCCTTCCAATTACCTGAAAGCCGGATTGCAAAAGGTAGTTTTTAAAACTATCCAGATGATCCCAGTCAATTAAAAAACTCGGTCCAAGATCACTACCAACTCGACTGAAAAACTGGGCTTTTTTTACGGCAAAGCGAAAGGCTTCCTCACCCAGAGCTTGCTCCAACAGCAGCCTTTCCTGCTTTCTAATGGTATTTCTTATAATATTTTCGTTAAGAATTATACCCAGATAAAGCGCGAGCTTTTGAATAGCGTATTCGTCTGCAAGAGCCACTCTTTTATGCCTTTCATCGAACTCATAATCATAGTCATTGGCCAACCCGAACTCTTCCAGTAAAAAATGGGAGAGATGATAATCCGCATTACCCGCCTTCCTGAGCTGCTTGACCAATGGCGATAATTTAATCGTCTTTAACCAACTGTGATGAATAAAACGAACAAGATACAGGTTAAATTCAGCAACGGACTGAAACAATTCTAATTGAGGATCACCCTGGAGGTTTGGCTGCTCTGCGTTCATTCAGTCTTCCTGACTTTTTTCTTTCCCTTTTTCATAAACATCATCCAATACAGCCCAGCACAACCGGCCAGGGCCATAATCAAGAGAAAAATGAGTCCATAGACCACGCCTCTCAGTGCGCCTGCAGACGAAGGGTTCACTTTAACAAACAGTACAGAATCCATTTTGGGAGCAACATTTCCCCCCTGATTAATTCTGGTAGCAGGAAACAGGGAAACGGTAATTTTATCCAGCGATAAACCTTCAATACTGTTGGACACCAGTGTTTTCACTTTTGGAATGAAGCCTGCTAATTCCAGCTCAGGGGTGTACTTGATAAACACCGAAGCCGAGGAAGGGTAGTTGACATCACTGAGAGAGTCTTGTTCCTGAGGCAGAACAACATGAACGCGAGCGGTTATTACCCCATCAATCATGGATAGGGTAGAAGAAAGCTCTTGTGACATTGAGTAGGTATAACGAGCTCTCTCTTCCGTGGGTGAAGAGATCAGACCATCTTTCGGAAAAATATCGCCGATTGAGGAGTACTTTTCTTTGGGGTAACCATATCCACGGAGCAGTTTGATCGATCTTGAAACGTCGTCGGATGGCACCATCAAGGTCACCATCTTTTCTTTGTTAAGAAGCTTTTCTGCAGGAATACCCCCATCCAGCAGGATAGCGAGCATGTCATTGCCTTCTTTTTCTGTAAGACCTGAGTAGAGCTCTACCTGACACCCGGACAGCAGGAAGCTGAAGCAGATAACTCCCAGGTATTTTAGAGTACGGTGCACAGTTCCCTTGCTCATTAGCAGGCGACTCCGGCTGTAATTCTGGATCCAAAATAACCAGCCAGCTGTGCACCTTCTTCAGGAGTCCATCAGGAATTACTGATTTCGCAGCAGAGTATCAAACGTCTGGGTACTCTTACTGACGATCTTCCCTATGTAATCCTCGGTGACCATCAGGTTGGTCATGGCCATCTGGGTTTTAAACATGTCCTGCATGGTCATGGTTTCACCAGGCTGCAGGTTAGAAACAACGTTCTCCTTACCTGCTTCAACATGCTCTCTCAAACCCTGCATACCTCTGAGAATCTTATCTCCGAGAGTCAGGGCTTCTCCTTCTGACTGTTCAACCGCTGAAGCAGCTTCTATGGCCTGCTGCCCATCGGCATCACCTGAAAGCAAACTGCCAAATTTTTCTGCCGCATCTGCGTCCACTTTCTCTGGAACAGCAAACGTTTCGGCAGATTCAAGCGCTTTCTCTGTCAGGCCTTCTGAGTTGATTATATTTTCGGCCATACAACAGACCTCTTGAGTTGGTCAAAGTTTTCAGCAGGCATTATGCCTGCCCCCCTTGCAACCTTAAGCAGCAGCAAGCTGCTCGGATTGTCTTATTAATGTTTCGATTGAACTTTCAATTGTGGGTTGAGTGAACTGTTCATTTTGCAGATAAATCAGCCAAACCAGTTCTTCCTCACCCTTCAGTCCTGCCTGAAGGGGCAGCAAAAGTGACTTTGTGTAGTGACACTGCCTGAGCGCATGAACAAGACTTTTGACTGCATCGAATCTGGACAACCCCTGTACCAGATAAATCAATACTCCATCTTCCTGCGTCTCAAGATAGAGTGTCCTTTCTGATTCAAACTCAATACTAATAACACCCGACGCGCCAAAATTGAGACCTTCAATCCCCATGCCCCGGCCAATGTCCGAGATCACTTCATCTCGCCAATCCATAGTCTTCGACCCTCATGCTAGCCCCCCTTTACAGTGACACCCTGTCCACTATCACCTGATACCCCCTGTACTCCGTCAGCAGGGGCAAGAAGAGGTTTGATAAATTCTTCCGCCTTCTCCGCAAACTCCGTCAAACGCGGATCGATCGATTTTAATTTAGGTATTTCGCCCAGAAGCTTCTCCAGCTCGGGCTTATTGCCTGACAATGCCCTGACATCATCAAACACATTCAACGGGTCATCATAAGTGTCATTCGGTAACTCACCCATAAACTTGGCAATAATGTAATCTGCACTTCCTGCCCTGGGAGAAGCTTTTGGCAATACTTCACTGGATTTTGGCTCAACTTGAGGTTTGGATGCTGTAGTCTTGCTCAATGAAGGCTCCAAAGACTTATCCTCTTTTTCTGAAGCCATGAAGGGGGTTTCAATCTTTTTAGTTGATGGCAAGTCAAGAGAGTCTGTAATTTCGCCAAGGAAACTATCACCCAGCTCAGCATCCATAGCAGCCTCTTCGATAGCTTCTGACTCTTCTTCTTCAATTTTGTTATCCAGGCTGTCTGTCGCCGCAGACAACATATTCAGCTTGGTTTCATCATTGGTAAATACTTCTTCTGGAATGGATCGGACAATATCCACAACCGATGTCAAAGCAAAAATCTGGGGTTCCAACCTTTCCAGGTTCATTTTTAACGGTAATTGTTCAAAGTCAGACTCAGTGACCCACTGCTGATCAACGAGGTCCAGCATCTCTTCCATCAGGACAAGTCGCACAACATTTTCTTCTGGGAAAGTTCTTTCCAGTCTTTCTTCTGCTTCACAACAGGCATCATGAACTCCAGACTGAATTTTCAGACCTTTCATATCATCAATAATGACCTTCAATCTGACCGGTGACGTGGAATGAGTAACACAATTCAAATCGGTTGCTAATAGATCTAACTGTCCTTGAATAGCACTTTCCAGATTTTCTGCACCATAGGTTTCTGCCAGATAACGGTAGGTTTTCTTCAGAGAACCATCATCTCGAACATGATCCATCTTCCCCATTGAGTCAATGAGTCCGGCGTAGCTTTCACGAACAGTACGAACATCGACATCAAAACCCATTTCTTCGATCATCTGAGCTGCTGACTCAGAAATATTCAAGCCTGCCTGTATCAAAGTGGGATTCTTTTCCCTGATCCTTTGTTGAGCCGTTCGAAGCTGATTGGCTTTCTCTTCATCACCCAGCGCTTCAAAGTATTCTGCTGCAAAATCGAGTGCAGCGAATTGCTCTAGTACGTCATCTGAAAATTCTTGCGCCTGTTTAAGAACCTGATTCAGGTTAAGGTTGGGCTGACTATTGAAGTGATTGACCAGATCCTTGAATGACTGGGTTTCCTGAATAGCCTGTACTTTCTTGATGCGCTCAAGAAGTTTGTCAGTGAGCTCTGAACCAGTGGAGAGTTTTCTATCTTTGAGATTTTTATTGTCGAAGAGTTTGGCTATTTGAGTCATCTCTTCTGCATTGTCCAACAGTGCAGAAGTTGCATCAGTTTTTACAAAAACAGACTCCCCGGCAACCTTGCCTTTGGCTCCCTGGTTGCCTGTAATATTCTGGTTACTCTCCAGGTAAGAAGGTGCTGATGCGCCACCGGCCCTGTCGAGTGGAATAGTCATTTCATGCCTCCTGCATGCAATAGACGAGTTTATCTAACTCGCTACTGAAGAGTGTATCTATCTAGGAGCCTGTCGGACTTACCACTGACCTACTGCGAAAAAGCCGGATTTGGCCATTTTCTATGATTCTTTTCGTTGAATAGCTCGCTATTCGCCTCAAATAATCATAAAAACTGTCTCAAACCGG
>NZ_JBPCXO010000536.1:0-20450 GCF_051008435.1 Endozoicomonas sp.
CTCACTTGCCCTTTGCCGCTCTAAGGGAGTTTTACTCAGTCGACCGTACTCCCCGGTACGGCACTCCTTCGCAAAATCCCTTAGAGCGACAAATGCCTGCGCGAGATTCGGCGCAGTTTATGAAATAACCGGGTTAGCAAGAATTCTTTCTTTGACTTCATCTATTTCATTTCCAAGAGGTGTTTCGCTATCTTCAAAGGCTGGATTGAGGAGGTCATTGTTGACAGCATCCCGATAGGTTTCCGCCAATAGCTTGAGTAGGTCTTCTATTTCCGTCTCTCTATCTAATATCTTATCTCCTATTCGTCGGAGATTACCTCTGACATCGTCTCTACTGATGCCCACCGTGACAACTTGCTTGGAAGCTCATCTTGCCAATAGAGGTGATGCTGGCTGGCTTGAACCTTCCCCGGTTAGATGAGTTGTTGCAGAAACGCTTGTTGCTCTGGCAGCGCCTGTTTGTTTAAGAGGGTTAGATGGATTGGGGCCAGTCCATGCACTGCGAGCGGGTTCTGGGGACGTTCTAAACATTCTGTGATCCTTGATGTTTTCTGATTACAGATTTGACCACTAATGAAGCACTTAAGTTCCATATAGGGGCAGCCTTGTTAGAGAAACTGACAGTTGAAACCAGAAACAGTATTGGCATAATTCTTGTTTGTAGAATGCTATTGGGTACTCTGTTTACATTGTCAGTATTGCCTTGTGTTTATCTTTGGCTGGGTAAAGAGCAGGATGGCGATACAGAGAAAGACTTCAGTACGGGAGTGGTTCCAGCTGCTTGGTCGGAGCTCTCAGGCTGAAAGGCTGTTGACCATGATACAGCTCCATTCAGTCTGAGAGCTTTATCATGGGATGTGGTTGCCAGTCCTGCACAATAGCGGTAAGGTTCTGCAGGTATCAGATGCCTATTACAAAGAACAATAACAATCAGGACCGGAATCATGATCAGAAAGCTCAAAAAGTGGGTGGCGCCTGCTCTTATGCTGGTAGCCACCAGTGCACAGGCAGAGACCAGTAGCACCACTCTGGAAACCGTATTAAGCAAGGGCTACCTCAGTTGTGGGGTGAATACGGGACTGCCAGGTTTTGCGACTCCTGATGAGAAAGGCGAGTGGTCTGGCATGGATGTGGACGTTTGTCGTGGAGTAGCTGCTGCTGTTCTGGGCAATGCCTCCAAGGTGAAATTCATTCCCCTGACGGCGAAGGAGCGTTTCACTGCATTGCAGTCAGGCGAAATTGACATGCTCTCCCGTAATACCACCTGGACGCTCACCCGTGATGCTTCACTGGGTCTCAACTTTGCCGGTGTCAGCTATTACGATGGTCAGGGCTTTCTGGTGAAAAAAGAGCTGGGTGTGACCAGTGCGAAACAATTGGATGGCGCTGCGGTCTGCATCCAGTCCGGTACGACAACGGAGCTGAACCTCGCTGATTATTTCCGTACCAGTGGTATGAAATATCAGCCGGTTGTATTCGATACATCTGATGGTACCGCCAAAGGTTTTGACTCCGGTCGTTGCGATGTCCTGACTTCTGATCAGTCCCAGCTTTATGCTCTGCGACTGCGTCTGTCAAAGCCCGATCAGGCTGTTGTTCTTCCTGAAGTGATTTCCAAAGAACCTCTGGGACCACTGGTTCGTCAGGGTGATGATCAATGGTTTAACATTGTTAAATGGTCACTGTTCGCCATGATCAATGCTGAAGAGCTGGGTCTGACTTCTACCAATATCGATAAGAGCAAGTCTTCAACCGATCCTTCGGTGCGCCGCTTCCTGGGTATTGATGGCCCCAAGGGTAAAGGCATGGGGCTCAAGGATAACTGGGCTTATCAGGTGGTTAAGCAAGTCGGAAACTATGGCGAAATCTTTGAGCACAATATTGGTGAATCCTCTCCTTTGAAGATTGAGCGTGGTCTCAATGCCCAGTGGAGTCAGGGCGGCATTCTTTACGCTCCTCCTTTCCGTTAAGAGTCTGGGAGTCTGCTGGAATTAAGATGATTTTATGCTCGAAAGCTTAAATCCAGCAGGCACCTGAAAGTGACTGGCAGCCGTTTTGCAGTGGGCTGCCAGCAGACATCTGTCAGATGCCTATAGCGAAATAAAAATAAAGAACAATAGCCATGAACGGATTTTTCATGGGCAATAAAGGCACCCTATGTTTGTAAGACTCTGGCGAGACCCGGTCTGGCGAGCTGTTCTTTTTCAGGTTCTGTTGATCCTTGCTGTCGTGGCAGTGGTCGGATGGGTAGTCAATAATACCCTGTCGAATCTGGAACAGCGTGGTATCAGTACCGGCTTTGATTTTTTATCCCAGTCAGCAGGGTTTGGTATTATCCAGACGCTGGTGGAGTATGACGAAAGCCACAGCTTTGGCAGAACTTTTCTGGTGGGTCTGCTCAACACCCTGCTGGTGTCGTTTCTGGGCGTTATTTTTGCCACCATTCTGGGTTTTTTGGTCGGTGTAGCCCGGCTTTCCTCCAACTGGCTACTGTCGAAACTGGCCAGTGTCTACATTGAGATTTTTCGGAATATTCCTCTGCTGCTGCAGATTTTCTTTTGGTACTTTGCCGTTCTGGGCATTTTGCCCAGTCCCCGTCAGAGTCTCAGTCTGTTTGATGCCATTTTTCTGAATGTTCGAGGTATCTCTCTTCCCTGGCCTCTATTGAATTCCGGAATGGTGACTGTGGCCTGGGTTCTTGTGGCCTGTGTTGTTGCAATATTGCTGATGATGTTTTTTAACAAACAGCATCGAAAGAATACCGGAAAGGCCATTCCTTTTATTAAAGCGATTATGGTTTCTATCGTCCTGTTGATACCTCTGGTGACAGGCTTTCTGGTTGATGCTCAGTTGCAATGGGAGATACCGGCGTTAAGAGGGTTTAATTTTTCTGGCGGGCTGGTGTTGTTGCCAGAATTGGTCGCTCTCTGGTTTGCTCTGACTATCTACACAGCTGCTTTTATTGCGGAGGTCGTTCGCTCTGGCATTGAATCCGTTAGCAGAGGGCAAAAGGAAGCCGCTGAGGCGTTGGGCCTTAGGCCTCGCAGAGTTCTGAGTCTGGTGGTGATTCCCCAGGCAATGAGAGTGATTATTCCTCCGCTGACCAACCAGTATCTGAACCTGATCAAAAACTCTTCTCTGGCGACGGCTATAGGTTATCCAGATCTGGTCAGTGTGTTTGCAGGCACAACGTTGAACCAGACCGGTCAGGCGGTGGAGGTTATTGCCATGACCATGGCCGTTTATCTGACCATCAGTCTTACCGTCTCTGTATTAATGAACCTCTATAACCGCTGGGTATCGCTGGTTGAGCGGTAAGGATCCTCTTTATGAAGAGCACGATGGAACAGCAAATGATTCCTGCCAGAGAGCCCCCGGTGAACTCAAGGGGCATTGTCGGCTGGATGCGGGAAAACCTGTTTGTTACCCCTTTACAGTCACTGCTGACACTGACCATTATTTATGGGCTTTATCTGATCATCCCACCGTTCTGGCAATGGGCGGTGATGGATGCCACCTGGACCGGGTCCAGCCGTTCAGCTTGCAATATTGAAGGGGCCTGCTGGGCGTTTGTCACTGCACGACTGGATCAGTTTATTTATGGTTTCTACCCGGAAACTGAAATCTGGCGGGTTAATCTCTTTTTTGCCCAGTTGGCTTTGGTTTTGGGATGGCTGATGATTCCAGCTATTCCGGGCAAAAAACTGGCATTGGGAATGGGGTTGCTGGTATTGCCAGTGACATCCTGGCTGATTCTGTCAGGTGGTTTTCTGGGGCTGCCCGTGGTTGATACACACCAGTGGGGCGGTTTGATGGTCACGTTGGTGCTGGCTCTCTATGGCATGCTGGCGTCATTACCGGTGGGTATTCTGCTGGCTTTGGGCAGACGCTCCTCCATGCCGGTCATTCGAACTTTCTGTACTGCCTATATTGAACTCTGGCGTGGCGTTCCGTTGATTACCGTCCTGTTTATGGCTTCGGTCATGCTGCCACTGTTTGTGCCTGAAGAAATTGTTTTCGACAAGCTGGTTCGGGCTTTGATTGGTATCGTAATGTTCCAATCCGCCTATATGGCAGAAGTGGTACGAGGAGGATTGCAGGCCATTCCAAGAGGTCAGGTGGAAGCTTGCCAGAGCCTGGGAATGGGTTATTGGCAGAGCATGTTACTGGTTGTCTTACCCCAGGCTGTGCGATTGGTGATTCCTGGTATCGTGAATACCTTTATCGCCTTGTTTAAAGACACCAGTCTGGTATTGGTTATTGGTCTGTTTGATCTGCTCTCCATTGTTCAGGCTGGCCTGAATGACCCTGAGTGGCTGGGCAGTGCCGTGGAAGGTTATCTTTTTGCCGGTTTTGTTTTCTGGTTGTTCTGTTTTGCTATGTCAAAGTACAGCCAGCGTCTGGAAAAGAGCTGAGTTTGAATGCGGAATTCACAAAGAATAATAAAATGAGAGGTCTCCATGGAAAAAATGATCCGGGAAGGTAAAGACCCGACAAGCCCTGTCATTAAGTTGCAGGGAGTCAATAAATGGTACGGGAACTTCCATGTCCTGAGGGACATTAATCTGGATGTGCTGCGTGGCGAAAAAATTGTTATCTGTGGTCCTTCTGGCTCCGGTAAATCAACCCTGATACGCTGTATTAACGCACTGGAAGAACATCAGGAAGGCCAGATTATTGTTGATGGCACAGAACTGAACCGGGATCTGAAAAATATAGAAAAGGTTCGTCGTGAAGTGGGTATGGTTTTTCAGCAGTTCAATCTGTTTCCTCACTTAACTGTCCTTGAAAACTGCACACTTGCACCTGTCTGGGTCAGAAAAACTGCTAAGAAAGAAGCCGAAAAAACGGCGATGGAATATCTTGAGCGCGTCCGTATCCCGGATCAGGCAGACAAGTTTCCCGGACAGCTCTCCGGAGGGCAGCAACAGCGGGTGGCGATAGCCCGAAGCCTCTGCATGAACCCTGAAATCATGCTGTTTGATGAGCCTACTTCGTCATTGGATCCGGAGATGATCAAGGAAGTGCTGGATGTCATGATTGAGCTGGCCAATGAAGGCATGACCATGATTTGTGTGACCCATGAAATGGGTTTTGCAAAAACCGTAGCGGATCGCATGATCTTTATGGATCAGGGGCAGGTTGTGGAAGAGGCCACGCCAGAAGTGTTTTTCAATCATCCAGAGTCTGAGCGCACCAGGGAATTTCTGGGGCAGATCCTCAGTCATTAGCAGGTTAGCCAAGAATAAATCACTTGGCCTGAAGTTCAGAAAGAACGGCCATGTTTTCCGCTAGATTTGATTAAATGAGTTGGCTATTCACAAAGATTTAGTGAATAAGCTGACTCATTCCCCCCAGCTTTCTACTCGAGTACAACGTTTGGTCAGTCTCCAGAGTTTGACAGTTCAGACTCCAGTGCTTTCTTTAATACTGAATCAGAACTGAAACAGCCATTAGGTAAGACTGGATGACTCTATTCGAAACATTACAGCATGTGGTAGAGCGTAGCTTTTCCATCAGAGAATACCCCTGTTTACTGGAGCAGTTAAAGCGTTTTGAAAAAGAGAAGCCGTTTGCGGGTATGCGGCTACTTTATGCTGCTCCTCTTACCCAGAATACGCAGGTTGCCTTGCTCCCTGTTGTTGCAGGTGGGGCGGAGCTAACCCTGTCCTGGCCAGAAATCATTGAAGCCGATCCGGAAGTCGTCGCCCTGTTTCAGAGTAAGGGGGTTCGTTGTTATGAGAAGGTGCCGGATGTGCTGTCTTTTGATGTCATTCTGGATTGTTGCGGAGAGCATGCTGATCTGGAAGCCCGTTATGGATACGTTGAGTTGACCCGCAGCGGGTTAAGTTATTATCACAGTCTGAGCGGCAGGCCCTGCCTTGATGTTGATTCAACGCTGATTAAAAACCTTGAAACGGTTCTTGGCACGGGTGATGGTCTGCTCAGAGCCATGAAGCAATCGGGTTTCGAAGACTTGAAGAACAAAAAGGTGCTGTTGTTTGGCTATGGTAAGGTGGGTGTCGGTATCAGCAGAGCTATGGTTTCAGAGCAAGCCCGGCTGACCGTGGTAGAGCTGAGGGACAAACCTGTTGATAGTGCTATAGCTGAATGGATAAAAGCAGACGATACAAAAAGCGTTCTTGCTGCTGTTGCTGAAGCGGATTTTATTATTACAGCCACTGGTCTTTCAGGTGTGATTGAAAAGTATTATCCGTTACAGGCCTTTCTGAAGAGCAAGGCGGTGCTCATTAATATGGGGGCTGAAGATGAGTATGGTGAATCGGTTCCAGGTCAGTCCGTAGCAAATCAAAAAGCGGCCTTTAACTTTATTCTGGAAGAGCCAACCCAGATGAAGTTCATTGATCCTGTCTTTGCACTTTACAACGAGTGTGCATCCTTGCTGATTTCTCAGTCCTGGGCTGAAGGAATACGGCGTCCTCCAGAAGTTCTGGTTCAATCACTGGTTGATACATTCTGTCGCGATCAGGGATACAGCAGGACGGATTTTGAGATCCGATAACCTAGGAGCCTGTCGGACTTAAGACTATTTCGGCCTGAATTTCAGAAAGAACGGCCCAATTATTCGATGAATTCGATTAAATAGGTCAACTATTCTCACGAATCCATCGAAGCTGTCTAGAACGCTCAAGACTGTCGACTCGTTCTACTGAAATTTATGCTCGAAAGCATAAGTCCGACAGACTCCTAGAAGATTAAAGATATTTTGGTCTAGCTGTATTTTACGGCATTAGCCGTGCAAGTCACATCAACACTATGTCATGTTTTTCCGAATGCGTATGCCCGTTGAATTAGTAAGAGCTGGCTGTCATCCAACGATGTACCCGTTTTGCCCAGAGCCCAACGCATTCAAGAGTTAGACAATCACACGCTTCTTTCTTACTTTGAGGATTAGGAATACCTTTATATCCCCCCCTTACCACTAATTCTTCTGAAAATACCTGTAGGCCAACGTAGAGATTTTTTTAGAAGACTTCGTTCTATTTCAGCCATAGTTTGCTAATCCAGTTCAGCCGAAGACTTCAACTTGAGTAGTTGAGTAGTTGAGTAGTTGAGTAGTTGAGTAAAGAGAGCAATAACAGCCTCTGATGCAAAGAGAAGGGAGCTCTAAACCTGCTTTAGTAGCTATAGAAAGTGTATCGACAAGTCATAACGGGAATTGCTCCCTGACTTCGGTTGTTCTTGGAGACCACACGAGCAATAGGAAAACAGCCAGTATCGCTGCACAATAGCGATACTGGCGGAAAATTTCTGATTTATTCCACAGTCACCGACTTGGCCAGGTTACGAGGCTGATCGACGTCAGTCCCCTTGATGATGGCCACATAGTAGGACAGCAGCTGGAGAGGTACGGTGTAGAGGATAGGTGCTACTACTTCTGGCGCAGCTTCTACAGGTAATACCTGAATACCGTCGCCTGCTACCAGACGGGCATAGCGGTCTGCAAAGACAAACAGCTGACCACCTCGGGCTCGGACTTCTTCCATGTTGGATTTCAGTTTTTCCAACAGGTCGTTGTTAGGTGCAACCACGATAACGGGCATATCGTTATCAATCAGCGCCAGAGGACCGTGCTTCAATTCACCTGCAGCATAAGCTTCAGCGTGAATGTAGGAGATTTCCTTAAGCTTCAGCGCACCTTCCATGGCAATCGGATACTGAGTACCGCGACCGAGGAAAAGGCTGTGATGCTTATCGGCAAAATCTTCAGCTACTGCTTCGATTTCACCGCTCATTTCCAGAGTACTGCTGATGATATGAGGCAACTCTCTCAGGGCTTTAACGACTTCAGCTTCCTGTTCTTCCGTCATACCGGTATGACGACCAATGGCCGTTACCAGCATCAGCAAGGCGGCCAGCTGAGTGGTGAAGGCTTTGGTTGATGCTACACCAATCTCTGCTCCGGCTCGGGTCATCAAAGCGATATCAGATTCGCGCACCATGGACGATCCGGGTACATTACAAATGCTCAGTGAAGCCATGTAACCCATTTCTTTAGCCAGCTTCAGCGCTGCCAGAGTATCTGCCGTTTCTCCAGACTGGGAGATAGTGACGAACAGGCAATCCTCAGGCACAAAGAATTTGCGATAACGGAATTCGGAAGCAATTTCTACACGACAGGGTATGCCGGCCAGCTCTTCAAACCAGTAACGGGCGACCATGCCGGCATGATAACTGGTGCCACAGGCAACAATCTGCACGGCTTTGGTTTTATTGAGAATCTCGATACCGTTCTTACCCAGAATATCCAGATTCAGCTTGGTTTCGCCCAGGCGTCCTTCCAGAGTATTGGCAATGGCATCGGGTTGTTCATGAATTTCTTTGAGCATGTAGTGACGGTATGGTCCTTTGTCACCAGCATCGTGTTCAACGTCACTTTCCTTGGCCGTACGGGTCACACTTTTGCCATCTACATCAAAGACGGAGACAGTTGTTCGAGTGACTTCAGCAACATCGCCTTCTTCCAGGAACATGAAACGACGAGTCACCGGGAAAAGAGCCAGCTGATCGGAGGCTATGAAGTTTTCACTCAACCCCAGACCAATCACCAGTGGGCTGCCAGAACGGGCAACCACCAGACGCTCAGGATCTTTACGATCCATCACCACCATGCCATAAGCACCTTCAAGCTGAGGTACGGCCGCTTGAACTGCCGCGATCAGGCTGTCTACACTTTTCAGTTCATGGCTGACCAGGTGGGCAATGACTTCTGTGTCAGTATCAGAAGCAAAGGTATAACCTTCCTTTTCCAGCTGACTTCTCAACAGCTCGTGGTTTTCGATGATGCCGTTGTGAACCACAGCAATATCTTCACCGGAAACATGAGGGTGAGCGTTGCGCTCATTCGGTTCACCATGAGTAGCCCAGCGGGTATGGGCAATACCGGTACCACCTGGAACGGGTGTCTGCCCAATGGCTTCACTCAGTTCGGAAACTTTTCCGGTTCTGCGGAGACGTTGAAGTTCGCCGTTTGCACCCACAATGGCTACACCTGCGGAGTCATAGCCGCGATACTCCAGACGACGCAAACCTTCTAACAAAATGGGCGCCACATCCCTTTGCGCTACAGCACCTACAATGCCACACATAATTTTCTACCTTTGATCTGTGTTCTGCATGAGCGGCAGGAGTTATCTCCTGCCTGACAATCAATTCTTTTTGGTGGGACGCTGCCAGCCGTCAATATTTCTCTGACGACTCCGGGCGACACCCAGCTGACCTTCTTCCAGGTTCTGGGTAATGACTGAACCGGCTGCAGTGGTCGCACCTTTACCCATAGTTACCGGTGCAACCAGTGAACTGTTGGTGCCAATGAAGGCATTATCTTCAATGATGGTTTTGTGTTTGTTGACCCCATCATAGTTGCAGGTCACGGTGCCAGCTCCGACATTTACCCCTGCACCTATTTCAGCGTCGCCTATATAGGTCAGATGATTGACCTTGCTGCCTTCACCGATAACGGCCTTTTTCGTTTCGACAAAGTTACCCACTTTTGCATTTTCTGCCAGCTGGGTGCCCGGGCGCAGTCGTGCGAAAGGACCCACCTCACAGTTAGCAGCAACTTCTGCGTCTTCAAGGATCGAATGCGCCTTGATCACAGTACCTTCGCCAATTTTTGAATTGCGAATGACACAGCCAGCTTCGATCACCACGCTATCTGCAATCTCGACATTGCCTTCCAGAATCACGTTGATATCCAGCAGGATATCCTTGCCGGTTTTAATATCACCGCGAATATCCAGGCGGGATGGGTCAATAATAGTGACACCGCTGGTCATCATGGCAGTCGCCAGCTGCTGCTGGAAAGCCCGCTCCAGTTCTGTCAGCTGAACCCTACTGTTAACACCCTCTACTTCTGTAGCCTTTTGAGGTTGAACATGGACAACGGGGGTCTCTTCAGAGACAGCTTTGGAAACAACATCCGTCAGGTAATATTCCTTCTGGGCATTCTTATTATCCAACCCCATGACCCATTCACCCAGCTTGCTGCCTGGAATAGCCATGATACCGGTGTTCACTTCATTAATAGCCAGCTGCTCGGGCGTTGCATCTTTGTCTTCAACGATGGCCTGCACACTGCCAAAACCGTCCCGCACAATACGGCCATAACCGGAAGGGTTGGCCAGATTAATGGTCAGCAGGCCCAGTCTTTCTCCGTTGCTGGCTGCCAGCAGGGATTGCAGGGTTGAAGCATGAATCAGTGGCACATCTCCGTACAGAACCAGAACCACATCGGCATCTTTACAACCAGGCACAGCCTGCTGTACGGCATGACCTGTGCCGAGTTGTTCCGTTTGCTCAACCCATTTGAGATCGTAATGCCCCAGGGCGCTTTTTACCTTTTCTGCACCGTGGCCAATGACCACGTGAATCTCACCCTTACCGATCACTTTCTGGGTTTGCAGGGCACTGAGAATCACGTGCTCCAGCATGGGCTTACCGGCAATAGGGTGCAGAACTTTGGGAAGGTTAGACTTCATACGGCTGCCCTGACCGGCAGCAAGAATGACAATATCAGCTCTCATGGTTCTCTCTTAAACAATTCGGGTTTCTCTCTATGTCGCCTGCCGGGGGAAAAACAAAAGCAAAAACCATGGCAAAACACATGGCAAAACACATGGTTCACCTCCCCTGGAAAAACCGTTTGAACCTCTCAATCTGAACCCATTGGCTTTCAATGAACTCATGCAGACAGTACAGACAGGACAAATAACAGCAGGAAACATCAGAAATAAGTGCCTCTTTTCTTACAATCGATGTCATAAGAAGTGCTGACACTTTTCTACAGTATTGAATTTAGCTTATCCTATAACGTCTGAAACACAACTGTGTTTGTCATTGGAAAATTGACAATATGAACCTGGACACACTGGAACAACTGGGACTCGATCAGAAGGAAATCAAGCTTTATCTGGCCCTGTTAAAGCTTGGCACCGCCTCTATCCGTGATATTGCGGCACAAGCAGATATTAATCGCGGGACCACCTACGAGACCCTGAAAGGCCTGGCCGGTAAAGGTATTGTCAGCTATTTCCCTAAAGGTAAAAGGCGGGTTTTCTGCGCAGAGCCCCCCGAAAAGCTGCTGGATCTGGCAGAAGAAAAAAAACAGTCTCTGGAACAAAGTATTGAAGAGATGAAACAAAAGCTGATTCCTCAGCTGAATCAACTCAAGCCGGATTTCAATGCAGGAAACGTCCGTTTCTACGAGGGCGACAGCGGCATTGAGTTTGTGTTGAAGGACATTCTGAATACGGTGGCCAAGCAGGATGAGAAAAACTATTCCATTTTTTCATCCAAACCGATCCGTCAGCATCTTTATCGCCCCTTCCCGAACTATACCCAGCAGCGTATCCGCAAGGGCATTAATGTCCGGGTCATTGCCATTGGTGAAGGCGGGGAAGACGCCGAGCTTTCTGAACGAAAATGGATCAATGCCATTGGTAACATTGATGCCAGCTACATCGCTATTTACCCACCCAAAGTCGCCATGATTTCATTAGCGTCCATGGACTATCCCGTTGCTGTTGTTATTGACTCCAAAGAGATTGCCAGCACTCAAAAGATCATCTTCGATACTCTCTGGAACTCGCTATAAAAACATTCAATTCATAGCAACAAGCCTACAAAATCTTTGCACAAGCCATTCGGGTTGCACCCTGGAAATACTTGATTACGCATACTGCGACAAGGGGATGAACATATAAACAAATTAACTACACGCACATTGACGTTAGTATTGATCGGAAACTGACCATCCCTGAATACTTACAAAGCCTATAACTTTCTCGGCCTGAATTTTTTCTCTGACCGGAATCGGGCTATCCATGAAACTCCTGCGTAATGCCACACTGGCACTGGCTGCTGTATCTGCTGCTTACACCACCACTGCCAGCGCTGAATACCAGTACGGCTTTGGTAACATCAGCATCAACCGTCTGGACTGGTCCAACGGCACTGAAGAGCGTACAGCAGGTGGCAAAAAAGACTTCACTTACCTGGAGTTGGAAGGCGGTGCCGGTTTCGACTGGGGTGAGATTTATGGTTTCATCGATCTGGAAAACCCACACAAAAGCAATGAGGAAGATGACGGTGACGGCCGTCGTATCGCCATGAAAGGCACCATGCGCCTTAATCTGGGCGACACCGGTTTCAATCTGTACGGTCAGGTTTATGACCTGAGCACCGATGGCTTCAATGAGCAAAACCGTGTTGTTGGTTTTGGCTATAACATTGCCCAGGGTTCTTTCTTCTTCAAACCCTTCATTGGTGTACACAACGCCCAAACCACCTACTACAGTGGCAATAATGGCTACATGCTGGGTTGGGTTCTGGGTTACGGCTTCAAAGCCTTTGGCGAAGACTTCATGGTCACCAACTGGCATGAAACTGAATTTAACCGTGACAAAGATTATGCTGACGGCAAAGAAACCGGTCAGAACGGAGCTGTTTCCCTGTGGTGGAATGCTACCGATAAGATCACTGCTGGCCTTCAGTACCGCTATGCAGACGACAAGCTGGGTGCCAACACCTACCAAAATGCAATGATCTACTCCCTGAAGTACAACTTCTAAAGATCAACGCCGTCTTGCCCTGTTCCTTTCGGAGCAGGGCGTTCAAAAAACCAGTCAACTACTATCCCTTCTTCTTGTTTATTCAGCGCCTTAGTTCATTCAACTCAACAAACCTATCATTCTCAAAGTTAGCTTTAAAAAGTCGCTCGTTCTTAGAATGACAAAAGTCTCCCCCCTTAAATTCTCAAAGCACTTTATTATCTCAGCTCATCATTCTGGCACCGAAGCCAATACCGAATCTGCTGGCACCATGCCGGGTCCGGCTGACAACGGTGAAGGCTTTAACAGTGCCAGAGATGATTTTGCTGATGAAGTCAGAATGCACAGCGGTGTTGTCACCTCCGATGACGGACTGAGTGGCTCAGTTCTGACTCAGGAACACCGGTGGGATAACCCGACGGTTCGGGTAGTCATTACCCGAGTGAAATAGCTCAGACCACTTTCATTCTGACTATAAATCCATTCGTGCTCTTCATCTGAAGAGCACTTTATTGGCAGGAATTTTGTTTTCAAGTGTCAACTAAATTCCAGACAGACCATTGATTATCGGTAAGCGCATGGTGATGACCATGCAGACAACATTGGCTTGCTTATCGTTGTTAATCAGCACAACATCTTTCATGCGGTTAGCTATCGCCACCTTCAGGCGAACCGCATAGCTCATGCGCTGGCAAGTGAACGCACGGATGATCACCATCGAATCACGGTGGAATGACGCCTATCCTCAGAAAGCATCATGATGCCAACAAGGATATTGACCAAATACCTGTTGCTGGGCTTCAGGGCTGAATGGGATACCCCAGTCGCTGAACAGAGGCGCCAGGTTATAGCCGCTGGCCTCGCTTAACTCGATCAGAAAGCGATCATTGCCTTTGAATTCGGACTCCATGGTGCGATATTTTTTGTAAAAGTGAGTGATAGCCTCAGGGGAGTGTTCATTGATAAGCCGCATAAGGAAAGAGCCCTCTTTCCAAGAAGGCTCTGTCTTGAATGCTCCTGTCCAGCCTTTTAACAAGAAGAAATAGAGCTGACCCGGAAATCCAAAGTAATTATAAAAATCTCCGCTCCAGCCGTTCTTGAGTTCTATCCCCCTGTGGCCAAGTCGGTATCTAAAAGCGTACAGGAGTACACCAGCTATGCCTTGACCACTGCCTAGTAATGGCACCCTGTCTTTTGGCTCATAATTATGACCCAGTTCATGCCTTGCTAAATAGCCGTTACGAATGGTCTCTGGGTCAATAAAATCGTATGGGGTTGCTTTGGCGCGAAGAAATCGGGTATTGCGTGCGTCGAAATACTGAAGCCAGTAAAAAACAACATTGAACCCAGCGTATGATTGTTTGCCATGATTCGTTTGGCAATCCAGAACAAAACGAAAGGGCAGATCCGGCGCTCTATGACGAATGTCCTCTGCATCCGGAGTCAGCCCCGCCAGCGCGTTAGCGTCTTTAACCAACTGATCGTAGGCATTGATCACAGGGATGGGGTTGACCAAGTCACGGATCATCGCCGATGGCAGGGTGAGAATGGTGTGCTCTCCCTCCAACTCAGCCCAGGGGGCGGGATACTGCCTGATGGTCTTCCACTGCGCAGGCGTGTCTCTGCCCAGCTTGAACCATGGGGCGCGAACTGCGCCTTTAATGGTCACCTCAAACGCCTCTTCTCCCGTCTGGTCGCTCTCCAGATAGATCAGGCCGGAAGCCCAATTTCGATCCTCCTGTTCCGGTTTATCCAAATTCATAAGATCTGAGGCATAACTGACTCTTTTTAAAGGCTTGGGAGCGTTTACGAGCCTACCCGTATGAGCCCCAATTCGGAGTTGGGGTCTTTTATGCGTCTCACTCAAAGGGTGAACTTCAACCGTAATGGATTCCCCCGGGACTCGATATAGCCCGGTGCTTTGCTGGTTTTTCGGTGGGAACAAAAGTTTTAATTCAGAAAAATCTCGGGGGTGAAGTGAAAACTTAACCGTTTTAGTGACCCGTTCGGCCTCGGCAGGCACGGTTCCGGGAAAATCATCACCAATGGGCATCAGGTGACGGTATGCCTCAGGTATATCGTCATTAGCCTCTACACTCGCCGGTGGACACAACATCGCAATCATTGACAGAAAAAACGTGCTGACAGCGAGGCACCTTATACATCGAGCTATACATTGAGTCCGGGATATATTGCGTTTGAACATTTTATTGTATTCCCATGTTTCGACAATCAACTCAGATGCAACGGAGACTGCCCCGCTGCATCTTCTGCTACTGGAAATAATCCATTACCTTTACGTCATCCGGCACAAGGTTCATGGGCAAGAGATGCTTCACGCACGCCCCTTTTTCCAGTTGCGGCAGCCTGGTCAGCACATACCGGAACCAAGGGTAAGGCTCCAGCCTATTGGCCTTAGCCGTTTCCACCAGACTGTATAGCACCACACTGTCCTGTGCGCCATGAACGGAGTGAGCAAACACGGCCTATCACGAAGGATTTGATAGAACGTTCAGCGGCGTTGTTATCAATATCCAACAGACCATCGTCAAGATAGCGCGGCAGGTACGGCCATTGGTTCAGAGCGTAGGTGATGGCCTTGCCCAGTTTGCTTTCGGGCAGGATTCTCAGTTGCTGTTTTTTCAGCCATTGTCGCACGGGTGATTTCAGCCCCCATGCGCTTGAGAATGAATTCCTGTCGGTACAGAGGCAGGGCGTCGCAATATTTGCTGGTAATGATCCAGGCCAGCAGGCCCGGCATGGCGATGCTTTTGGGATGGGCATCGTCGGTGTCGGCGCTGTTTTTACGCCCGCCTCACAGGCGCAGGCGTATTTCAGACGACGGATTTCCAGTACTTTGACCTGGGCTGGCACGATATCCAGCTTGCAGCTGCTTTCATAACCAAAGGCTTTGAGTGTGTCACCGCAGCCGTCGCACTGCTTGTCGGCGTCGGCAATATCGATCTCGACCACTTTCCGTGGCAGGTCTTTTGACAGCGGTTTTCTGACCGGCTTCTTGCGCTCATGGGCAGGTACCTGCTGAACGTCCGGTTCGTCGGGTTCTTCTTCAGCCAGAGCCTCAGCTTCATTGAACAGCTGACCCTGACCGTCAAAACGCTCACTGGATGCGGCAAACTGTTGGTGTCGGTTCAGGCGGAACTGTTCTTCGTACCACGCCAGTTTCACCTTCAACTGGGTATTTTCCAACTGTAGGTCTTCAAAGGTCTGGGCGGGTACGGTAAGGGTATTCATGCCCGCTATTATCCCGCAACCCCTGTCGTTTTTTTATTGAGCCAGGTTATGGCAATGGTGTTCATGCCACCGCCTGATACAACATGGGACGATGAGCGGCTTTCTGGTTGAGGGGCAACCCGTCCAGTAAGCAGTTCAGCTGCCTGCGGGTAATGCTCACCGCCTCATCGGATGAATTGGTTGCAGGCCATTTGAACCGGCCTTTCTCAAGACGGCGGTAGTACAACCAAAAACCGTTAGTTTGCCAGTGCAGGATTTTGAGCTAATTGCGCCCCCGGTTGCAGAATACGAACAGGCTCTCGGAGAATGGGTCAAGCTCCAGCACCTCGCTGACCAGAGGGCAAGGCCGTCAATGGACTTGCGCATGTCGGTGGCACCCGGAGCCAGGTAAACCTTGAGAGACATCGCATCCCCCATCATGCCGCCTCCAACACCTGAAGAACCATCTGCAAGGCTTGCGGATCAAATCCGGGTGCGAGTTCAATACGGATGCCTCCGGGGCTGGTGAGGGTAATACCGATTTCAGATGATACAGGCTGTTTGGCCGGGGCCTCATCGGCAATATTCACGGGCAATATTCACGGGCAATATTCACGGGCAATAAAGAACGAGAAGCCTCTCCCTGGATTTTCAATCAAGGCACTCCAGAAGAAGATGTTTATTTTGTGGCCAGTTATGGCCATCAGGACTTTGAGAATCAGACGCCTCTGGTTCGATTGCAGTCTCTTTGTCCCCATGGCCATTATTTTCACTCCAGCCATTGTGACTGCGACGAGCAAAGAGACCTGGCCATGGAGATGTTGGTCAATGACAGCACCGGTGGTTTCCTGGTCATGGCCGTAGGGGAAAGACATGCCGGCAGGGGCATCGGCCATGTGATGATTGCAGGACTGTATTCTTACGGCTTTAGTACCGGCCGAGATGTAGTGACAGAGTCGTTCAATGATCTGGGATTTCATCAGGATGAGCGAGACTTTTCTGCCTCTTTGCAGGTCTTGTCCAAGATGGGTATTTCCCGAATCCGGCTGACGACCAACAATCCTGATAAAGTGAGTCAGGTTGAAAACAGTGATGGTATATCCGTCGAAGAAGTCGCACCCCGCACTGACCGCGCTATCAACGATGTCATCAACGATATCATCAACGATGTCAGAGAAGAGTTATTGAAAGCAGAGTCTGTCAGCAAAGAAGAAGTGAAATCCGTTTACGAACAATACAAGAATCAGATTGGCCGACCACTGGAAGAGATTGAAGTGGCGTTAACCCAGCAGCTTCAACAACAGAAGCAAAAAGAAAAAGTGCTGGCCCTGATTGAAAAGGTCAAAAAAGAAACCGGCTTCATCAACAAGCTGGAAAAGCCTGAACCACCCACCTTCTCAATGGATCTGTCACCTTATCCCTTCAAAGGTCCAAAGGACGCTCAAATCACTGTCGTAGAGTTTGCGGATTACAACTGCGGTTATTGCCGTAACAGCAAGCCTGAAATCGACAAGTTGCTGAAGCAGTATGGCGACCAGGTTAAATTCTATTACATCGATTACCCGGTTACTGAAAAAGGGGTTGCCGGAAGTACTACACAAACAGCCAGAGGCGCCTATTGTGCCGGACAGCAGGACAAGTTCTGGGATTTCTATAACCTAGCTTATGAACAAGCGGTTACCATGGAAACCGCTTCCGAGCTGGCGAAAACCCTGAAACTTGATGCACAAGCCTTCAATGCCTGTCTGGCTTCTGACGAGTCGGCAGAGTTTGTCAAAAACTCCGAGAAAATGGCTCAGGATCTGGGCGTAACCGGTACACCCACCCTGTTCGTCAACGGCCAACTCCTGCATACACACGATGCTGGCAAGGATCTCAAAGCAGAGCTTGAAAAACTTCTGCCTCCCAAGTCCTGATAGCACGGTCAGGGTGCCCAAAGGCACCCTGATCAGATCAATAAACTCAACGAGCGATATTACCTTTGCGTGGTTGATATTCACTGGCCTGAAGTGGCGAATGCTTCTTGATGTAATCTCTCAATACGACAGCATCTGTATAACCTGTGTTCACAAAAGTAGGATTATCATCAATCACTGGCCATTTATCCCCGCCACCAGCCGAAAAGTCATTGATCGCCAGACGGTACACTTTATCTTTCTGGACAGGCTTGCCACCTATCTCCAGACGCTCCAACCTGTCACCTTTCATGGTTAGTTTTACATTCGCAAACTGGGCAAACCCACCACTGACCGGACGTATGTCGGCAATGTCTTCGATATAGCGCTTCAGATCCTGGCCCTTCATGTCCACATAACAGACCATGTTGCCAAAGGGCTGCACTTTGAGAATATCTTTTTCGGTAATCTCTCCGGCGGGAAGTCCGGTTCTGATCCCGCCTCCGTTCACAACCGCCAGATCAGCCCCGGCTTTCTCCATTTGAGCTCTGGCCAGGAGATGACCAATCGCAGCAGGCTTCGAACGGACCAGAGAACGTTCACCACTCAGAGCCTTGTCCAGGGTACCCACTTTCTTCATAAGCAGATCCTGGGCTTTATCATGGTAGGGCTTAAGGGCATCCAACACGGCCTGATCTTCTGGAATTTCTTTCCCTATATTCACCCACACTTCTCGCCCATTGATCATTTCGGGCCTTTTCAAATTGACGGGTATCAACCGGTAATTGATCATCTTCAGCACACCTTTGCGGTTTCCTTTGCCGTCAAAGTTATCCATGTAGTAGTACTTGAAATCTGCCCGACCAACGTATTTCCCCCACTCCCAGGCTTGAAGAATGTAGGTACTGTTTTTGATATCCGGTCTCTCGAGCTTATTTTGTGAATGACCACCAACAATAATGTCGATGCCATCAACCTCTTTGGCCAGAGTCACATCGCCAGGAGCGTTCTCACCGTGCCTGGCATTGGGATAATGGCCGATATGAGTCAGGGCAATGACAATATCCATTTTGTCGTCCTGCTTGAGCACAGGCACCCAGGTTCTGGCTGCACCCACCGCATTAACAAAGAAAATATCCTCAACATAGTCGCTGTTGACAAGAGCTTCGGTATCCTCGGTGGTCAGCCCCAGAATACCCACCCGAACACCGTCCAGATCTTTCTTTAACCAGGGTTTAAAGACCAGTTGCTCCGAAGCCCGGTAATAAATATTGGCAGAGAGAAAAGGGAAGTCAGCCCACTGCTCCTGCTCCATCAAAACATTCAATGGATTATCAAACTCGTGGTTGCCCAGCGTCATGGCGTCATAGCCAATCTTATTCATACCGACAAAATCAGGCCTGGCCTGCTGTATATCTGATTCCGGTACCCCGGTATTAATGTCGCCTGCTGACAGCAACAACACTTTCCCTCCTTCGCCCTCTACCTCCCTGCGAATACGGTCAATCAGAGTCTTGCGTGCTGCCATTCCCATTTCCCCATGGCGATTACGCCAGAACTTTCCATGGTTGTCGTTGGTGTGCAAAACCGTGAACTCCAGGACTTTCAGCTCTGATGACGGAGGTGGAAGTTTGGAGGATTGCGTAGAACAGCCCAGCAGGACCACAGCAATAGTAACCAGCAACAAGGACAGAGAGCGAAAACGTGAGGCAGGCATAAACAATACTCCAACGGACAAAAGACGCGATCATACCGGCTTTTATCCGCTGAAAGCCCCCATCTCTCTATATCATCTTCTTATCAGTAATCATGCTTTTATTCAGTAGTTCAAAGACTTGTTAGTTCATCTGACAGCCTTGTCAGTGTGCTCTGTAGCTCAATCTGGAAGAATCCTTTCGACACACAGGAAACCCTGCTCAATAGCAGGAGGTCATAAAATTCAAGGAGGAATCACCATGGCTACAATAGGACAATGTTTAAAGACGGCTTGTATTGTTACATCAAGACTTGCAGCTCTGCCTGGAGCCGCTATTGGTTATGCCGGTGGACGTGTTGTAGGTGCCGTAGCTGGTGCCACTATCGTTGGCGGAGCCAAGCTCTCCAATAAGTTGTTCAAGACAACCTTCCAGCCCAAATCCATCAATGATTACTCTAAAATTACCGCCAAAGTCTCCGGAAGTGTGGGAGCCCTGGCCTCTAAGATTGTCGTTGCTTCAGCCACTGGTCCAATACTGGGAGTACCGATTATTCTGGGTACGGTTTTTGACATAATGAATCAGGTCAACAGGGCAAAATCTCAAAACGTTACTCACCTTTATGAGTACAGTTCTGGCAACCACAGATGAAGACACAAAGACTCATCAGACAACTACGTCAAAAGAGCCTCAGCTGACGTTTGAAGATATCAGTCGTCAGAGTTCACTCACCGACGAAGATGACTTCAAAGCACCCAATGACAGTACACTGCACTCGGAAATGAAGGAAGAAGAGCAGTAAAGACTTCTTCACGCCCACCAAACCATCAGTAGCCGCCAGGCGACTGATGGTTTTTTTATTACCTCTAACTCGATTCAGCTTTTCCACGTAACAACAGCCTACACCGGGCGTGAAAGCAAGCAGTACTGACCTAGGAGTCTGTCGGACTTAGCCGACCGTAGCGAGAAAAAGTCCGGTTTGAGACAGTTTTTATGATTATTTGAGGCGAATAGCGAGCTATTCAACGAAAAGAATCATAGAAAATGGCCAAATCCGG
>NZ_JBPCXO010000537.1:0-3267 GCF_051008435.1 Endozoicomonas sp.
TCGCAAAAGGGCTGCGCTTGCCGATACGTCGTTAAAAAATGACTCAAAATGCTCATTTACTGAATGTAAACTCCGCTTTTTCGTCATTTTTTGCCTTGTCTCGCCTGCGCTCGCTACCTTTTGCGACAACCTCTTTGGTGGAGAGAGTTTTAAAGCATTTTTTGTCGCCAAGGCTTTCCTCTCCGTCATTCAGCTCAAATTTAATTCACTGGAGAGGGGATGTTTCGTCTTGATGCTGGTTGCCTTTAAAGCGCTCTAACTTGGGCCCATGCCCGGAAATTCACAGGTGAGAAGCTAAATCATTATTCCCTTTCTTCGATCCATTTCCAAGCATCGTCAATATCTTCGACTTTGAAATGCTTTTCACCAATTCCAAGGTGCTTCGCAAATTTTGCGTCTATGTCGACTAGTTGGGAGAGGAACTTGTTGTTTGAAATAATCGCAAGACGATCAATAGATTTAAGGTGCGTTACAACCCATTCAAGGTCTGTTACCGCAGCTTTAAATGAGGCTGTTACGCCTTCTTCAACGACAACAAAAAGTCTAATTTTCTCATGCTCTTTCAAGATTTCATCAGCTATGGAAATTAGTGTATTTTCCTGTTCAATGTCAATCTTTCCAGAAATTTCAATTCCCAGAACATTCCCACTACTTTTATTAAGTACTTTGTACATCAAGATATATCCTTGTGATTTAAATTAAGAGTGCTGTGGATGTATAGTGAGCCCTTTCAGGTAACTCATTCTACTTGTTTTTAGCCTTATGATGCTCTCGGGAATGCTCCTTATGGTCATGCCGTTTCTGATGGTGGTGGCGTTCGTCGGAATGACTGTGTCCATCATGGTGCTGTTTGGTGTGTTTGTGGCCCTCTGGATCACCGCCATGTTGCGTATGTGAGTGTGATTTCTCATGCTCTCTATACTCACCATGGCTTTTATCATGCTTGTGTTCGTGGCTGTCATCCCCGTAGTGGTGGGCCATTTTCTCGTTGGTAGACTCAGATGTCTTTTGTTTCTTGTCACTCATTTGTAAGCTCACGCCTAGTTTGCCTATAAATTGTATTGAGTATTGATCATACGCCTCAAATATCCAAGTTACAGCATATTACATATTACAACATAATATGTAATATGAATTAAAAGATTGTCAGCCTGGAGACAATACATGGACATTGCAGTTGTACAGACTGGAGTCATTAAAGATCCCAATACGTTCGCGGAATACCTCACCTTTACTCTTAATCATGTGGAAGCAAATGCGTCGGAGTTAATCGGGGATATATTAAGCCAGCTTGATATGGTCGTTCGTTCGATCCGTCAGAAAGCCCCCGAATGTGATCTCAGCCAGACTATTGCATTTTCATCAGATGCTTGGCCGATTCTTTTTCCCGATATGCCAAAGCCTGAAGAACTGCATGAATTTCCTGCCTTAACGGATGGTCCTAGAAACTTCCCAAGCACACCGGGTGATATCTTCGTGATGATAAAATCTGAGCGGATGGATCTGATTATAAACTGTATCTGAAGGCAATTGCTCTATTGAACAATACCGCTTTGAAAGCCGCCAAAAAGCCAGTGAGCTGGCATTGATTTACTTTACCAATATTCTGGCTATTATCGGAACGCTGGGGCTCGCAATTCCCTGGGCCATGATCAGACTGGCTCAGTATCGAGCTGAGTCTACAACGCTGCTGGCGGATGAAGCGCTGGATCATTTCACCGATCAGGCTCAGGAAGAACAATCTGCTATGGCCGAAGAGATTGGCGAAGTCTTCGATCTGGCGGTGGGTATCTGATGCGAATCAGGGGGCAGTTTTACCCCGCAGGCAGTAGTCGATCTCAGGACCGTTATCTTGAGGTCGACGACTCTGGAATGGTTTATCTTCTATGCACCTTGTCGGGTAAGGGTACTCCACAAGGTCGCTTTGAAGATTTAACTATCAGTAGTCGTGTAGGGAATTCAGCCCGGTCTCTCCGACTGATGGATGGCGGGCTATTTGAATCAACAGAGAATGATCAGATAGATAAAGCGCTTAAAGAACATCAAAAGAAGGGAAGCTTTAATCTAATTCACCATCTTGAGTCCAGATATAGCTATGTACTGGCTTCGGCCCTGGTGATGGTTGGTTTTGTAGGGTTTCTGCTAAAGGTCGTCGTACCTTATTCAGCAGAGAAGGTGGCTATGAGTCTGCCTGAGTCTGTGGCAATGAGTGTAGGGCAGGGAACGCTCCAAGTACTGGATCAGGTTTTTCTGGAACCCAGCAAGCTGGAGCAGAAAACTCAGGAACGTCTCACTGTAGCTTTTCAGGCTATGGTGGCTCAGTCAGATCAAAAAGCCCCTTTGCAATTGATTTTCAGAAGCAGTCCTGAGAGAGGCGCTAATGCTTTTGCATTACCCGATGGCACAATCATTCTAACTGATGAGCTGGTGAAACTTTCAGAAAATGATAGTCAGTTGAAAGCGATTCTTGCCCACGAAATAGGACATGTTGCTGGGCGTCATAGCCTCAGGGGAGTATTGCAACAGACCGGACTGTCTGTTTTGTTGATCGTTGTAACGGGTGATGTGGCCTCTGTCGCCAACCTGGCAGCAGCTATACCTGCTTTATTAATGGAAAGCAGTTATTCAAGAGTGATGGAGGCTGAGGCAGATCAGTATGCTCTGACTTTCATGAAAGAGCATGGACCTGAGCCTTATCACTTTGCGGATATCATGCTTTTGCTCAAATCCGAGCATCAGGATTCCGGTATACCGGTGTTTCTATCTACCCATCCTGACAGTGATGAACGTATCAAACCATTCCTTGCTGAACACTGAACGTTGTTTGGCAAGAATTAAATCCAGAACTCGTGACCGAATTATTTGGTGACTGTAAAAAAACAGGCTCTTAATGGATTCCGGGGAGTTATCCAAACAGCACCTCCAGAAGACCGGAGAGAGCTGCTTTTCCCCGTTTTCTGATGTTGTGCAGACACTCGAAGAAACCTAAATACAGCGGTAACTTCTCTTGTGATATACCCCGATGAGGACGTAACCAGGAACGCAGCAACGACCAAAACCCTTCCATTGTGTTCACATGAACTTCGTGGAAACCGTCGCCGTCTTCATCACGGGCATATTCACCGTCTCCATGGCAGACGGATTTATGACCATAACCCCATTCTGTCAGTTCGTTGTAGATAGCGTACTCATCGGTGTACACCAGAGTGCCGGGCTCTATTGCTGCTGTGACAAATGGCTTGATGGTAACCCGCTTAACATTGGCAA
>NZ_JBPCXO010000538.1:0-19520 GCF_051008435.1 Endozoicomonas sp.
GAAGCCTTCAATGGTGTCATCAAGCGGATAATATACAAGGCATGTGGTTACAATGATCTTGATTATCTCTATCTAAAAATCAGGCAGGAGGCCCAAAAATGATCAGCCAACCTGTAAAAGGGCCGTAGTACTTCTCACTTTCATCCCTGATAAACAATCATTTGGGTCAATTATCAAATTTCGGAACACGCTGTCAATGCGTAAGTCCTATCAGCCATTGCATAAAAGCCGCATTGACCAGTTGCAGACGCTTCCACTGGCCTTTTTCCATTGTCAGAAAAGGCTGATACTGACCGTTAGCAGTGATAAAGCTATGGTTGGCAAAACTTGCCTCCTCTTCAGGAGTACAGGCTCCATTGGACTCAACCTTCCAGATCTGATCATTAGAAGCTGTCGCAATCTCCTTCATTTTTTCCAGATTCCATTCGTTAAACATAATCAGCTCTTTTTCAAGGGCCGCTATATCAGCAGGAATATGATCAGAATCCTCCTCTTCAACCACAATGGCCCCTGCCGCACCACCTCCAACCTGCAGTGCTGTCGATCCATGCTGATGTGGGTGATACCAGTAAACCCCCGGCGTGTGATAGCCCGGTAGTTGAGTTTGATAATGGAACTGCTCTCCCCCATTTACCTGAATAGACAAGACATCATCAGCAGGCGAGCGAGAGGAAACATGGAGTCCGTGGGTATGAAAATTCGTGGTATTCGGTAGTCGGAAGTGATTGATCTGACCTTCTGCACCTTTAGGCAGGGTGTTGACCAGAGTAACATCCAGAAGATCCCCTCTCTTTATTCTTAGGGTGGGACCGGGTACAGAAGAGATTCCGTTAAAGCGATACATCCGGGTAGTGATATTGTGACAGGGAGCCTGAAAGGTATCCTGCACAAATTCCATTTGAGCGGTAAGCTTTTTTTCCTGACTGGAAATGCTGGCAGACTCTTTTAAACGCTCAGAAACCGGAAGCCAGCCACTTCCTGAACCTGAAGCATCGAGACTTCTCTCAACCGGCCGGGCAAGCACATCAAAAGAATACCAAAGCAATAATGCAGCAAGCAGTGTCCACTGCCATCTTTTTCGATCTGAAACTAAGAACATCTCGCTCATCCGGACAGCCGCTCTAAACCTGACTACTTGAATAGAGGAATCAGAATAGCAGAGATCAAAATGGCTATCGGATGAATGCAGACACTATATTCTTCCGCTTTCTACATCTCTGAAAAAACCCACCAGGGCTTGCCTGTAGTTTTCCGGATCATCCCACATGGACCAATGACTGCCATTATCACAAAGTATCAGTCTGCTATGAGGAAGAATGGAAGCCATTTGTCTTTGATCATCCGGTGACATGGTGTCATAGCGACCCGCCAGCACCAGCGTAGCGACCCGGATTTCTGCCAGATCATTCCAGCGATCCCAACCCAGAAGATTTCCGGTGAAAACAAACTCATTATTGCCCTGCATAGTGTTATAAACCTGGTGGTTCAGGTGAGCAAAGGTTCGTCTTAAAGGTTCAGGCCACTCAGGTAATCGACAGCTGTACTTGCGATAAAGATGCTCCATCAGGAGCGACTGGTACTCTTCATTTTCAAGATCTCCCAAGGCTTCATACTGTTTCATTTTATCAATGACTTCCTGAGGAAGTTGATCCCTGAGATGATTGATATGAGCCATATAGGACTGAATGCTGCCAGTGATCCCCCCCAGTATGAGCCCCTTAAGATGACGCTGATACTTCAGGGCATATTCAATGGCCCAGAGACCGCCACCAGAGTGACCATAGAGATAGAAATCCTCCAGATCCAAAGCAGAACGTACCTGCTCTATTTCTTCAACAAATCGCTCAAGCCGCCAGAGTGACTCATCGTCAGGCTGATCCGAACACCAGGATCCCAGTTGATCATAAAAGATGACTTCCACACCCTCTGGGGCCAGAAACTCTTCAAGACATTCGAGATATTCATGGGAAAAGCCCGGCCCTCCGTGCAGGGTCAGTAACTTTACAGGCCCCGAGCCTACCTTTTGTGTCCAGACCTTGTAGCCATTATCCAGCGTCACCCACTGAACACCCGGTGCTTTGAGCTTCTCTTGCTTGGTCATCATGCCTGCACGCTGTTTAGATTTAACAACGGGTTCAGTTTAGGCAGTTTCTGTGGAAATGCGGTGAAGATGCCAAGATCGTTTTTCAGACTCTTGATATGGCGCGATGCAAAATACTGTATTACTTTGTATCTACAACGTCTTACAATGGAACTTCGGATGTCTAAAACATTAAAACCCGTGAGGTTCGATGAGGAAACTCTAGAAAAGCTCGAAGAGTTGGCCGCTCTTGAGGATAGAGATACGTCCTATCTTATTCGATCTGCAGTCAATGATCTAATTGATGCTCATGAGTGGCAACTTGAACATTCAAAGGAAACACTCAAGAAAATCAATACTGGAGAGATGAAAACTTTTAGCCATGATGCCGTCAAAAAGAAGTTTATGGCTGGAAGCAAAAAGTCATGATTCGATGGGCTGAAGAAGCTATCAACCAATTAGAAGCTCACTACGCCTTCATGGCCATGGTGGGTGATTATGATCCTGAGGCAGTTATAGAGCAGATGCTCAAAGCTGTTGAACAGCTGGTCTACAACCCAAAAACAGGTCGAGAAATGGAGTCAGGACTCTACAAACTCACCCTGAAGAAGCCAAAATTTGTTATCCACTACCAAGTAGCAGAAGAAATCATTATCGTCGGCATCTATCATCATCGCCAGAACAGGCCTATCTAATCACTAACAACCAGAACGCCAGGAGTCTGTCGGACTTAGCGAGAAAAAGTCCGGTTTGAGACAGTTTTTATGATTATTTGAGGCGAATAGCGAGCTATTCAACGAAAAGAATTATAAAAAATGGCCAAATCCGGCTTTTTCGCAGTAGGTCAGTGGTAAGTCCGACAGGCTCCTAGAAGTGATACCGGAACTTGGCATTAAATGCATGGGAGCGGTAATGCTGACTCCAGCGATAGTCGTAGCCAGTTCGGATAAACCAGTTACTGCCCATATCGAAGTACAGGCCAAAGCTGGTCAGATAACGCTGCCTGTCACGCTCGGGGCCTTCTACAAATGCCGAAGGGCCACCAGCCAGGAAGGTGTATTGTACCTTCGAACCGGTCGTGTTCAGATCACTGTAAGCTTTAAAGGTGAAGTCAGGCTCAACATAGCTGCTGCCGTTGTGGAACAGCCCACGCAGGGTGAAGCCAAGTCCCATTTCCAGCGCACTGTAATCCTGAATTTCAATCTTCTGCTCAGTACCTACCGTGCCTTTCTCATCATAAGCATCGAAGCGAACCTGACCGTAATTGAACTCAACAATCGGAGTAAATTCCCAGCTATCCCCTACCGGGAAACGATAACCGGCAACGGTTTTCAGGTTCCATTGCTTGCTGGTGTAGTCGCCGGTTACTGTCTGATTTTCAACCTTTTTATCCGTATCATTCTGAGCGGTTCCCAGAGTCAACAGGATATCTACAAAATAGGATCCCCTTTCCCAGCTGCCATAGACAGTGCCAAGGAAGTTGTGACTCTCGGTTGAACGATCACCTTCTGTATTGACAACACCAAAGCCGTAGGTTGCAGCAATACCGAGTCGGAAGCTGTCCAGCACAACAGAATCTATCCCGAGAACGATGCCTCCGGCACGGTTATTAAAACCATCACTGCCATTCTTCTCGTCGTGATTTCCTTCCAGGTACATCATCTGCCCCCAGAAAGTACCGCCATTAATCAGCGTGTAATCCATCTGGCGGACCTGACGGTAGCGGCTGGTTGATACCGGATCTGAATCCGGCTCATATTCCTGCTGCTCATCCTCTTCATCCCTGGCTTCATCGCCATCATCATAACTGTTGCCGTATAACCCAAAGCCATAACCATCGTCACCAAAGTTCAGGCCTCCGGTTCTCAGGCTGTCGATCCGGTCAAACACAATATTCTGGGTAGCCAGTGCCATCTCTCTTGGAGCAATGTAGGCATAGCCAGTGGTGTCTGCCCGAACATCATCTTCAATATCACCCACCACATCTTCATCCTGATTCAGAGTGGTCAGGATTTGCTGAGACTTCACAGGATCAGCGTTTGGATCCAGAGCAGCCAGGAGTGCCTGCCCCATAACACCATTAACATCTTCTGAAGTGCTGGCTTTCAGGCGCACCTTGATGCTGTTATTTTCAACGTATTTCTCTGTTTGCAGCAGGACGCTGCCTGAATCCACATCAATCAGATCGACTGCATTTTCGTCCACGCCCTGAGCATCCACTACCGTAATGACAGGACCCGATCGATAAAGATTCAAATAAGCATCGTTGTCTTCAGGAACAAAGGTCAGATTACTGCGGTCAGCACTAGCATACACGGTACCCGTAGAAGTGATCAGGGACTTACCGGCATTAAGATTGTTATCCAGATAAACCGTTGTCTTGCCTGGCAATGTAAAGTCACCGTGCATCTTTATATAAGAATCATCACTAATGATCAGGTGCTCTACGCCTGTCAGATTGCCTTCAAAAGAACCTTCCCGAATCGAAACAATGTCTGTTGCCAGGCTGCTGCCCTGAACCCGTCCTTTAGTGAAAGAGGAAGAGCCTGTCTGGACAAAATTCAATGCTGTATCGGCATTGGCAAAATCAACAGCGTAGGCTGTCGTATTGTTGCCCAGCTGACCGCCACTGCTAACAGCAATATTACCTGACAGAGTGCCGTCAACTTTGATGGCAGCACTTCCTACATTGCTGGTACCTGTTATCAAACCACCCGAGGTAATTCCGATACCTGTAATACCGTTACCCAACTTGGCATTGTCAGCGACATAAATGGCAGACTGGCCGTCAGCATTAGCTTTAATCGAACTACTACTGCCACTGACCTCAATAAAATCCGTTTCAGAGTATTCATCCAGATGTACCGCATGACTGGCATTGGAGCTCACAGAGCCACCATTCATAACCCGATAGCCACCGGTTAATTTAGACTTGGCAGTACTGCTATTGCCTTTCGCATAATAGGCCTGAGTACTGGAAATGTGGGAGCCGTACACAGTGATACCAGAAGCTACTTCACCCTGGTTGTATATCCTGCCGGTGTAACTTCCACCGATCTTGATACCGCTGTCAGCGGCTTCGCCCGAATAAACCAGACCATACTGGCCAATGTTCATGGCACCTCTGGCAGTACCGGCAATTTCAATGGCATGGCCCAGCGTAGAAGTCACCTGCCCGTTAATCGTGGCCGCTGTTGTACCTTCAGTAGTACCCAGTGTGCCGCCGTTTGCAACGTAGATTGCACTTTTGTCACTGGCCAGACTGGTCAGCAACCCAATCTGACTGGCTGTAGAGTAACTGGTGCCTTTGATGGTGACATTCTCGACGGTACCGCCACTCTCAACCGCTAGTGCATGGTCACTGCTGGCACGGTGACGACCACCCAGCTCTACCGAAACGACTTTGATATCGCCATCACTGCGAACGGTTCCGGCAAGAGTGCCTGCAACCGTCACATTATCGATGGTCGCTCCGCTTCGGGTCCTGACGGTTTCGCTGGTATCAATACCCAGAGTGCCACCCGACTCAACAACGACTCCGGTCATGTTTGAAGTGCCCTCGGTAAGGATCTCAGTACCGCTGGCAGAGAATGCAAAACCACCGTTTTTAACAACGTAGTTGCCATCAACCGAAGCATTGTCTGTTAAATACAACAAAGGGCCGGAAGTCACTTGATGGCGGTTGGAAACATCGATGTCACCAGTAATGGTGCCGAGGTTTCTGATCGCTCCGGTGTAAACGCTGTTGATGGCTATGGAACCGTCCGCTGTGTCGCCCACCAGAGAAGCACCATCGTCAACTCGGATAACACCGGTTACAACACCGTCCATCTGCACGGCATACCCTGAAACAGACGACACAATTCCTTCTATATCCAGGACAGTATCTGTTTCCAGTCGATTTACACCGGTTCCTGCATCATTGCCACCCAGCTGACCACCACTGGCTATTCGAATAGCATTATTGCCACCCACACTTCCACTGGTGCCGGCCGTGGTGCTCAAAGTGCCTGATACGACAACGGAATCGACATAGGAGTATCCACCCACCACCAGCGTATCACTGCCTGTCGAAGTGACAGTGACACCGTCATCAATGGTGTAACCTCCACCTTGATCATTAACGCCAACCAGTACTGCCCGGTCACTGACCAATCCCTGAGAGAGATAAGCCTGATTGTCTGCAGTCTGATTCTGGTCAATATAAATACCGCCGCGAATCACACCCCGGTTTTCAATAGAGCCATTATGAGTGCCGGAACCATCCAGAAGAATGGCTGCATCGGTAGCACCACCTTTACCCGTAACAGAACCGGTAGCGTTGATCATCAGCTTACCGGTCAAAGCTCCTTGAACTTCCAAAGCGGCTCCAGCATCAGAAGTAAGCGCACCATTCACCGTTAGAGCTTCATTACTTTCTGCACCGCTGTTTAAATGAGCATTTTCAGCGATGTAGATAGCTCGCTTATTAGCTCCCGTGCTGCGCAGGGTAGATCCTGAGCCTATGGTGACGTTGGTAATATCCGAGTAGGGTCCAAGATAAACAGCATCTTCTGACGTGGTGATGCTTTGCCCATCCGCAACGATATAGCTGCCGCTCAAGGTGGCACGGTCACCGGAAGTCCCCTGGGAATAATAAGAAGAGCCAGCTATGTTCTGGGTACCGTTAAGATAGATATCCCCTGAGATATCCCCTTCATTTCGAATGGTGCCCGTCAAGGTACCACCATTCAAATTGATAGCCCTGTCACCGGATGCGTTCAGATTCCCGGTGGAAGTAACATGAATAGCTTTACTGCTGACAGATCCCACCGACCCGCCATTGATGATGTTTATACCATTGCCACTGGTGGTGTGGTTACCGCTGATAGAAATGCCATCGGCTACGCTGCCGTCATCCAAATCAATACTGCCGGTATAGTTACCGCTACTGGCGATGTTAATTTTGCCATCACTGATCGCGCCATTAACCAGAATCTTACCGGTCGTTGTCCCTGCAATATTGATAGCATTGCCAGCACTGGAAGATAGCGAAGCACCACTGGTGACCTCAATAATGGTATCGCCCCCAACACTGCTCAGCTGACCAACAGAGGTTATCAGAAGTGCATCGTTGATGGCCGAATGGTTACCGGCAATTAATATTTTGCCGCTGATCGTGCCACTGTTTTCAATCGTTCCGTTATAAACACTATTCTCTGCAACAATGATGGCACTGATGCCACCATTTAGACTGCCTGCCACCTCAATGTTACCGGTCAGCCCTGAGCCTTCGGTAGCAATGTAAATACCAGTCCCTTGGGTAGCCCTGACATCACCCGAACTGCCAATATTTATAATGGTTTCACTTTCAACGGGAGTGCCATCTCCCAAACTGGCCCCATTATTAAGATGAATCGCATTTTTACCAGCGGCCTGAGCACTCAATGTACCTGCTGTAACCGTTATATTTCCAACTCTGGCACTGCTCTCCAGTTCAATAGCATGAGCAGCTGTCGAGGTGACTGTTCCGCTTGTGATCTCAAAGCTACCGTTTAAAGTCGAGCCTGCTTTTCCCAGATAAACCTGATTTTCAGCCGTCTGACCACCAGACCGAACGCCTCCGGAAATGATGCCACTGTTTTCAATGGTGCCAGTGATTGAGCCACTATTGGTAATACCTCCGGTCACTTGATTGCCAGCGGTAACCACAATGGCTTTTTGACCCGAGCCTGTTGCCGTGAGGGTGCCTCCAGAGACAATAGAAATAGAGTCGATAGTATTGCTATTAGCAGTGCCATCACCAATGACCAAAGCGCCTGTGTCATTGGCAGAAGTTACGGTTCCAGCGATTATCAAGCCACCAGTAAGAGAGCCATTGCCGCTGGAAACATAGGCTGAATCGCCCCCTGAATCCTGAGTGCTAACGGACACTCCGCCAGCAATCGTGCCTGTGTTACTGATGCCTCCATTCAGGATATTGGTGCTGTTTATACCGCCTGCTATCGTCCCACTGTTTTCGATGTGCCCGGTAATCGTTCCTTCGTTAGTGATACTGCCTGTCACGCTAGTGTCGGCTGTGACAACAATCGCTTTTGTGTCTGTACCGGCTGAAGTCAACGAACCCGTCGAGTTAATACGGATGTTGTCTATAGCAGTGGCATTGGTTGTTGTGCCATCACCGATCACAACAGCGCCAGTACTGGATGAGGACATCACAGCACTATTAATGGATAAGCCACCAGTAAGAGAGCCATTGCCGCTGGAAACATAGGCTGAATCGCCCCCTGAATCCTGAGTGCTGACGGATACACCGCCAGCAATCGACCCCGTGTTACTGATGCCTCCATTCAGGGTATTGGTGCTGTTTATACCCCCGGCTATCGAGCCACTGTTTTCAATATGGCCGGTAATCGTTCCCTCGTTAGTGATACTGCCTGTCACCGTTGTGTTTTCTGTGACAACAATTGCTTTAGTGCCTGCACCGGTTGAAGTAAGAACACCTGTTGACTCTATGTTGATGTTATCTATGGCTGTTGCGTTCATCGATCCATCACCAATCACAACGGAGCCATCGGCATCGTTAGAAGTCACATTGCCACGAATGGTTAAACCGCCAGACAAAGTCCCTGCACCTGTTGATTGATAAGCTGCAACATCTGTTGCTGTTTGATCGGCTACAGTTACTCCACCGCTGATAGTGCCTGTGTTGATAATACCGCCACTACTGATCGTTCCAGTGCTGGTAATACCGCCACTAATGGAGCCTGAGTTATCAATATTTCCAGTAATCAAACCTGCATTTACGATGGCACCGGTAAGCGTGGCATTATTATCAATTCCACCAGAAATGGTGCCTGTAGACCCTGTAGTGATATTGCCAGTGATAGAGCCATCATTGGTGATACCCGTGACTATCTGGGAATTTGCTCCACTCACCAGTATGGCGCTGCCGGTTGCAGAATTGGTTAATTCACCACCACTGGAAACGGTGACAGTATCAATGGTTGAGTATTCACCTATTGATACCGTGGCACTGGAACTTGAAGAAGTGACTGATCCCGCAATGGTATAGCCACCGGTCAGAGTGGCAGTTTCACTGTTGGAACCCGACGACTGATAAGCAGAAGCTCCTGTAGCTGTATGAGTGCCTGTACTGGTGACGACAATCCCACTGTCAACAGTACCACTATTATCAATCGTCCCCTGATAAGTGCCACTGATTTGCAAAGATGGATCAATCGAGCCTGTGGTAATTGAGCCATTGGCAGTAATGGCAATTTTGCCGGTTGCTGATCCAGCAATATTTATGGCCGCCCCACCAGTTCCATCATTTACACTGGTTGAGGAGATGGTTCCATCTACTTGAATGATCGTGGCGGATTCATTTCGGGTAATCTCGTTTCCACCAGCACCATCACTGTTGAAATTACCGCCTAGCTGACCTCCGGTATTGACCAGAATGGCACTGGAATCATCGCCCGACGTGCTCAAAGTACCTGAAACGGTGATGATATCCACATAGGCATGATCATTAATTGCAACCGTATCGCCATCAGAACTGATACTGGAAGTGCTGATTATTTCGAGCCCGCCCAACAAAGTACCTGTATTGGTTGAGCCAGCCCCTGTTGAGGTATAAAAGCTGCTGCCCGTCAGTGTTGCATCAGCACCTATAGTAATACCATCGTCGATATGACCGGCGTTGGATATTGCACCCGTTAAGCTAGCACCATCATTTATCAGAATGGAACGGTAAATAGTGTTACTGGTATCATCAACGGTAAAATTATCATTAATCACTATCCCTTCAGCAGTACCTCCAGTATCAATGGTAATAATGTCAGACCCCGGATCACTGAGATTCCCTGTTACATTCACAACATCGACTTCGTCAGAGCCAGAGCTTCTGACAACTGTTCCTGAGGAATAATCCGTAGCCCACACTGGCCCAGCCGCCATAAACCCTACCAGTGAAGGTATTATGAAATGCCTGATCAATCGATTCTGCAATCGCACAGTCCCTGTGCTCCCTTAAATCCGGTTCTGGCTTTGCTAGCCAAAAACGTCCAATAGGCAAAAAAACCTGACGAAGGATATCTTGTAAAGTGATCGGCGGGCTGTGGAAAACTTTCTATAACAATTGTGGATAAGTATAAATATTTTCAACAGCAAATATTTATATAAACAATGAAAAGTCGGCTAAGAGCCTTTAATTATGCGAAGCACTCTTTTTATTGACCCGGTAATTTCAGAGGAAAACCTGTGCATAAAAAGTGTATAACTGGTTATACACCGTTCAAAATGAATGCTAGACCTGCTGATTCAAGTTGTTTGTAATGCGCTTGCCCATATTGTCTATGGAGCCCACCAGAAGACTGATCAGCTTTTTATCGGCAGCCTGTTCACTGTTGAGTCTATGCCTCACTTGTGTAAACAAGTATTTTAAATGTTGGAGAAAAGCCGTATCCGCGAGATACCCTTTATGCGAACGAACGTAGTCCTTAACGTCCTTCATATCCTGATAAAGTGTATCGCGTTTGACCAGCCTGGCAGCCACCCTGGATAACTGTCTTCCGGAAAGATCATAGATACCCAGAATATTCATGATGGAGCCTTTCTGGCTGATCAGAACATCAAGGTTGGCATCTTCAATCTGAGATCGGGCTGAAACAGGTTCATTGACGGCATCAGGGGTAGCATTAATGAAATCAAACTCTTCCACATCCAGGACATCCACTTCGGTCATCACTGGGGCACTGCCCACCAAGTCCGGATAAAAAGCCCCCGCTGTCGCACCAATAATGGCACCTCCCGGACCGCCCAATACAAGGCCTGTCATAAAACCTCCAACACCACCCCAGCAACGTTGTGTAAACCACTTGGAGTAGGAGGCTTCAGCATCCACGACCTTCACTTTATTAGTGGCACCACCTTCTTTGTGTTCTACAACCACCACATCCCGACCAAAGTCAGTTTGGCCTTCCCGTTTTACTGATGCTTCAGGAGGCGAAGAGGAGACAGATGGAGATGACGGGTTAAAGGAAGACGAATCTGTAGGCTTGGGGCTGCTCATGCTCAGAATCCATTCTGATCGTTATCTACTTTTCAGAATAGGCAGAGAATGACTACTGTGTTCTGTTAATCCTTACTCAATCAATCGTTTGAAGGCAGCCAGTCTTCTTCCATGATCTGATCAAAAGTCCAGGGGCACATCTCTGGAAAACTATGCTCATCCAGTTGCTGATGCTTCATTACATATCGGTTCATTTCTTTAATCGCCAACAGTTTTCCATCTGGATACGCTTCATCCATACTCATGTTCAACATGCTCTTGAGATGGGGCCGCTTCTTAAGGAGCTTTCTAATTGCAATCTTTGTCCGGTCTATAGTTGCCATCCAATCTCTGCAGTTATAGGGTTCAGGCAGTATTGGGTTTAAAACCCGAACCTGATAATCATATTTCAACAAGTGGAGCAGTAGAGTGGTTAAACGAGATTCCAACGTATCCAGCTCACTGCCCATATCATCAATTTCCCCAATCAGGTTATCCACATCAAGCTGGTCAAATTGACGGTTGGTCAGATATTCCTTCTGTTGCTCAACCCAGCGATAATAATCAGTCTCATATAAGTCTTTCATAAATTGCCTCCTATCCCGCTCAAGCTTGGAAAGTGTAGCCTATGACTTCTTTTCGTCTGGAATCACCACATCAAACGGCAGTCCTTTTCTCAGAGCAATTTGTTTGAAATAGATATTAATAGCCTGCGAGGTCGTCAGTCCCAGTTTATGGAGCACTTCTTCCGCTTCTTCCTTTAATGCTTCTTCGATTCGAGCTCTGACGGTGGTTTCTTTAGCCATAGTATTATCTCTCCAATGACACATTTCTGATGGGAATCAATCATTTCTTCCATGGTACATGAAACCAGAGGCTTCCGGATGCGTTCTTCCCGGTACGCTTTTCCCGATAAGTGTTAAACTATCTAGATTCTGTGGCTGCTTACACATTCGCGGTGAGCACTTTTGTTTCGCTGTGGCACTTCTGCCAGTTTTTATTGTCGAAGCAACTCGATAACGTATTCCGGAGGAACCAAGTTAATGGGCCGACGCCATAAAACCCACGCTGTTCAGGTAGGACACATTACCATTGGTGGCGATGCCCCTGTGGTCGTCCAATCCATGACGGATACGGATACTGCTGATATAGAGCGTACGGTTGAGCAGATCAAGCTTCTGGCAGATGCTGGCTCTGAAATCGTTCGGGTGACGGTCAATACCGAAGAAGCGGCGGCGGCAGTTCCCGCCATCTACGAGAAGCTGGCTCAACAGGGTTATAACATCCCTATCGTTGGTGACTTTCATTACAACGGTCACACTTTGCTGACCCAATATGATGAAACCGCTCGCCTGTTGCACAAATATCGCATTAACCCCGGTAATGTTGGCTTTGGCAACAAGAAAGATGACCGCTTCAACACCATGATTGATGTAGCCATCAAATATGACAAACCCATTCGCATCGGGGTGAACTGGGGCAGCCTGGATAAAGAACTGTCCACTCGCCTGATGGATGAGAACGCGCGTTCTGATAAACCAAAATCCTCACAGGAAGTACTCCATGAAGCTCTGGTACTGTCGGCTTTGACCAGCGCCGATGCGGCAGTAGAGAGAGGATTGGGAGCCAACAAGATTGTTATTTCCTGCAAGGTTTCTCGTGTACAGGACCTGATCAGTGTTTACGAGATGCTCTCCGAGCGTTGCGAATATGCACTCCATCTGGGTTTGACCGAAGCCGGCATGGGCAGCAAAGGGATTGTTTCCTCCAGTGTTGCCATGGGCGTACTGCTTCAACAAGGCATTGGTAATACCATTCGTACTTCCCTGACTCCGGAGCCCACTGGCAGCCGTGACCGGGAAGTTATTGTCTCTCAGCAAATCCTCCAGGCTCTGGATGTTCGCAGCTTTGCTCCGGAAGTGACGGCTTGCCCGGGTTGTGGTCGGACCACCAGCACCTTCTTCAGGGTTTTGACCGATGAAGTGGATGCCTTCCTGCGAACCAAAATGGTGACCTGGCGCCACAAGTTTGTGGGCGTAGAAGAGATGAAAGTCGCGGTTATGGGTTGTATTGTGAACGGCCCAGGTGAAAGCAAACACGCGAATATTGGTATCAGCCTGCCAGGAACCGGAGAAGCTCCTTCAGCACCGGTTTTTGTCGATGGTGAAAAGGTCACCACTCTGAAAGGTGGCAATATCACCGAAGAGTACAAGGAAATGATCGAGGAATACGTTCATAAAACCTATTCTCCTCGAGAAGATCTGATTGCCAGTCAATAACGACAAACCTAAAAAGCCCGCACTGCGGGCTTTTAATTCATCACTTCCTGTTTTTGAAATACATTCCTGATCTCAGTTCGTTTTCCTGCTCAGACAACCTTTCAAGAAGTCCTTATACATCACCCAATCACCCATAAAGCTGTAAAGAGGGTACTGAAACGTTGCAGGCCTGTTTTTCTCAAAAACAAAATGGCCGATCCAGGCAAATCCATAGCCCACTACCGGCAGACACAACAATAGAAGGTAGTTGGAAGTGACCAGGGCAACGGCTAACAAGATCAGTACCAATGTGCTGCCAATATAATGCAGAGACCGACAGACGGTGTTGTCATGCTCGCTGAGATAAAAGGGGTAGAACTCACTGAATGAATTGAATTGTTTTTCCATGTCAGGTTTCCTCTTTTTATTATTATTGTGTTTCCGTTGCTTGTTTCCTGACGGCTATCACGGAAGAAACAAGTCCTGCTACCGCTGCTGATAAGGCCACTACCAACAAACCAATGCGCTCACCCGATCCCGTCACTGGATCCAATCGGGTAAACAACATCGCATAGAGGTTGCCGCAGATAAATGCCCACACCACAGGCAATAGGAACTGAGCTTTCATCCTATGACCCAACAAGGCCATACCGATCAAAGCAACGGATGCCAGATAATCATCCAGTGACAAGGGCCAGTACTTGTTGGTTTTCAGCACAACCAGAGTCTCACCAATAATCAGTGCCACAGCAAATAGCAGAGCAAAACCTCGTGTGAATCGACTCATACTTTTTCCTCCACCAGAACACCGCATTCTTGCTTAATCTTGTTCTCGTAATATTTGGGTCGCTGTTTGTAGTCTGCCGGCTTATCAAGACTCCCCTGAAAAGGAGCCTTTAACTGAGCCAGATAACCCTTGGGATAATCCGGGTTATACACACCAATCACTTTGACTTCACGGTCTCTGGGCCAGAAGAAAGTGCCAAACACCAGGTCCCAGATAATCAGGTTATTGCCATAATTACGATTGGATTCCCTGACCAGCTTGGAATGGTGCCAGCGATGCAGTTCCGTCATGGCAAATACATAGTTCAGCCAACCCAGTCTCACCTTGATATTGCTGTGCTGGAACATTCCGTGAATGCCATTGAAGACAAAATACAGAGACATAGCTTCAACATTCGTACCCAGCAGTATGAAGGGCACCATTTCCGGAAGCAGGAAAAAGACTTTTTCCACTGGGTGAAAGCGTCCTGCATTCATCCAGTACAACCGGTTCGGGCTATGATGAACGGCATGAAATCGCCAAAGGGGAATATAAGTGTGTGCCGCTCTGTGTACCCAGTAGCGACCAAACTCTGCGATTAACAGTACCAGCGCTACCTGAAATATCAGGGGCCAGTCATTAGGCCATACGCCATTGTCAAAGGTTGTGTTTATCCACCCCACTGAAGAGACCAGCAAAGCCAGTAAAGCCGGCTTAACCAATCTGGGAATAGTGATCTGGGCAATGAGCATGTGCAGAAAGTCAGTTTTCAGGTCACCATCACTCTGGTTCCAATCCTGACGATAGGGCAGCAGCCTTTCCAAAATAGCGATCAGCAGGGCACCCGGCAGAAGGACAGCGAATACAGCAATGCCTTCATGCAGACCGGACTTCAGCATTAACCAGACCGAGAGCAAGGAAAGAGTCAGGACCAGAGGGAAAACAAGGATCGAGGCCAAGCTGTCCTGCAACTTTTTATTGTTATTCATATTGCAGCTTCTTTTTTATAAGACCGAAAAAGATCTCAACCTACCTTAGCCAGACCTTCATCGATCAATATGCCAGACTCACTGAGCGGGATGTAGCGTCAAACGATATTGAGTGTCACCAGGTAGAAAAGGTGCCTCCCGGGCTTCCACCCAATCCATATACCCTTTCTTGAAGAATGGTGACAATGGATGACCACTCTGTCCTCCGGGCATATGAAAAACAGCCGTTTCTTCATGACCTGGCGCTACTATCATTCTTTCCGAGACCCCTCCCGAGGGTCTTTGGGCTCTTGGCATCCAGATATCACCCTCCAAAGGCACGGCTGGCATATTCAGAAATTGTCCCAGAACCGGAATAGCGCCACTGAGCGGGTGATTAATTTTTGCCGTATTGCGCTGTCCCCATGTGGCTTCAGATAACTTATCCACACCCCCCAAATTCACGACCACTTCATCAATCGTTTCCAGAAACAGTTCGTTCCAGCTCGAATACTCTGAACTCAACCAGTTCATGGGTTGCTCCTGATAAAGTCTCAGTAGCATTTCATTCTCATGATTCACCTTCTGCAACCAACTGTCTTCTACATCCGTTTTGGCATCGTCAGACTGCGACATAAAGTAGCGGCCCAGAGATTTCACCACTTTGAGCTTCAGAGCATCATGAAACTCCCTGACCAATCGGTAACCCACATCTTCTGTTGATGCCTTACCAGACCAGCCTTCAACAAACTGATAAAATGCCTGTCGACCCTGCTTTTCTGAACGCACCGTCTCATCAAGCGTTACAAGAATAATCTGACGCAGGTTCTCCTGGTAATGAGCGCGGTCATCAAGAGCAATATTCAGCAGGCTTTTCTCGTCGGCTTTGTCCAGAGCCATCAAAGCATCCCGAATCTGCATTTGTCTTGGTCCAAGCGCATAACCACCATTCCCCAGCTTCTTATAGTTTTCTCCCGATACAATTCGGGCATTCGCTGTCCAGATTCTGTTGCTCTCGGGGTTTACAATCCGAGGGTAATTTTCTGGTGACAACCAGGCACGCCAATGGCTGTCAGCGTCCTGCCAAGGCAAAGGGTAGGTTGTATCAAGACCTGAACGGGTAGGAACTCGACCTGCAATCGTCCAACCGATGTTTCCGGCAGCATCACCCACCGTAAAATTCTGAGGAGGTATGCCACTGACATTGGCAACAGCGATGGCCTCGTCAACTGACCCTACTGTTTCCAAATTCATCAGGTTAATGTTGGTGGCTTGGGGGTCATGGGCTGTCCAGCGAAGAGCATATTGAGTGGAATCATAAGGTGACTCAACCACAGGCCCCCAACGAGTTCCCCGGTATTCAACCTCCACAGGGTCCTGACCCTTAACCCGAATGGTTTCATTCCATACCGTTAAACGCTCCGGACCTTCCGGCGTCATATAGAGATCATTTTCGCCCAACTCCAGCTCAACCAAATCCACCCAGTCTGCTGTACTGTTGGTGAATCCCCAGGCCACTTTGCCATTACTGCCCACAACAATAATGGGAGCACCCGGCAACGTAACTCCGGTGATTTTCACGGGCTCACTGGTTTTAGCATCAGGGTAACGAAATTGTGCTCTAAACCAGATAGTCGGCACCCGGTGACTCAGATGCATATCATCTTCAACGATGGCTCCACCATGATTGGTCAGCTGCCCGGAAACGGCCCAGTTATTACTGCCAATCAGCGCATCTTCTATCAATTCGCCTGTCAATGCGGTGTAGAACTCAGGAGGATTCTCCCGAAGATTGACCTGATCTGCACCGGGGGTCGGTGGGACAGGATAGAAACCGGGCTCAATAGGAGAATCCCAACGGGTTCTGAGTGGTGACAGGAAATCTATGACTTCTTTAGAAGTTATCCGGCTTAGGAAACCTTTGGCATTATCGAGTTTAACCTCGTCATCATTGAGGTCCATGTACATGCTGAAAACTGTCAGAAAAGTATCTTCATTCTGCCAGGGCTGAGGCTCTGTATTCAGCAACCAATATTCAAAAGGCTTGCTGTCGAGGTTGCTTAGCCCCTGATTAACTCCCTTTGTGTACGCATCAAGAACCGAAAGCTTACTGGAAGACATCAGGGCAACAGCCTGCTTAGCCGTTCTTCTAAAGCGATGCTTACGCTGGGATTTATCATGCTTCAGAGCGACTCCTCCCACCAACTCTGATAATTCGCCTGCAGAGTTTCGACGGTTCAGATCCATCTGGAAAAAGCGTTCCTGGGCGTGGAGATAGCCCAGAGCAAAAGCAATATCAGTACGTTGTTGCCCAACAATGACGGGGACGCCCATTTCATCCCGTTCGATCAAAACTTTGGATTGAAGCCCTTGTACGGACTCTTCGCCGTCAAGAAGGGGAAGGCTTCGTTGCAAAAGGACGCAGACGGAAAGAGTAATGAGAATGAGCAGACATAATAAGAGGAGCAAGCCTCTCCTGAGCCAGACAGCCATGGTGATACCTTATTTTTTTCTTTTAATTATCAGGTGCTGTTCCCGAAGGAACACAAAGACTCTACACCATAACCGGCGATTTCACAGCTTTTCAGTCCCTTTCAGGTTCGATCACATATTAATCAGCAAAGTTTAATTACATAAACCGATTAAGGAAGATCAACAATGACTCCATCCATAGGAACCTCATTCAAACATGTAGGAAAAATGGCGTTGAAAGGTACACCCGATGGCTTGTGTCATGCGTTGAACCCCGGAGCCAGAGTAGGTGCTTTTGTGGGTAAGGGGCTTGGCCGAATGGTCTCTGTTCCGATCAAATTCAAAAAAAAACGTAATCTCTTTCGTGCCAACCAATCACCTACGGCTGCACAGGTCAAAAAGCTGGATGAGTATCAAGCCAAGGTAGTCAAAGTCGGTAAAATGATTGGTGCGGTTGTAGGAGGCATAGCTTCTCTACCGCTGGCCTTACTGACCATTCCTGGTAAAGGTCTCTATAACATTCTAAAGGGCATTCTCCACGCCCGATCCGACTCTTTTACCCGATCCAAAGACATGCAGATGCCAAAGTTTATTCCTGCCCAGATCCTCCGTGAGAAACAGATTGAGGTCAAAGAAGAGTTTGATTTCGAAAATGCTTCGGTAGTGCATTTCACGCAGCTGAATGAATACAGCAAACCCGTTGATCACTACCTGGCCAGAAGAAAAGATACCGGACAGGAGTTCGAGTGCCGATTTGAAGAGAGCTATAAAGGCGGTTCCCAGTCTCGATTGCTTTATACCAATGAACGTGGCTTTGACATGGTAACAGAGGACTTTCAAACCAATGACAGAATGAAAAAGCTCAAAGACAAGCTCTATCAAATGGACTTTATCACAGAGGATGAGAACTCAACCGATGACATCTAATCCATGAGATGCCTCAAGTAGTCTTGATTTCTGACGACTAGTTAATAGGATGCCCCAAGAAAGGAATCAGTAATGAAAACACCTGTTTCTGTTGCAGCTGCTGCCGGTTACGTCGTGACCATGGGTGTGAAGTCTGTGCCAGACGGTGTGATCCATTCTTTTAACGCCGGCGGAAGGGCAGGTTCAGCCGTCGGTAAACAATTTGGTCGACTGATTACCTTTCCTGTCAGAAAGTGGAAATCCCATTCTCTAAAGAAAGCAGCCGGAAGCGAAACTCTGACTGTCACCAAAAAGCTGGAATTCTTTAATGCCAGAGCTGTGAGACCTTTCCAGTATCTTGGAGCCACTATTGGCGGCGCTCTCAGCTTACCCCTGTCATTCATAGCGGCTCCTACCAAAGGCCTTTACAATATTCTCAAGGGCATGATTCATTTCGTCAGAGCCGTACGGGAGCTCAATGCTTCCAATGGCTCTGAAACAATCAAGAAAGATCTCACTCTTCCGGAAACGGTGATTGGCAAGCTCCGCAAAGAGGCGAAGCTGAAACCTGAATATCAGGACGAGTTTGCCCACGGAAAGCATCAAGTTCTTCCGTATAGCGTCAAAACACCCAATGGGGATCTACTCTGGTTTCTGCTTGAAAACACGGAAACAGGGGAAGAAGAAGAGTTAATGCTGAGAATGGAGCTAGATGGTCATTACTCAGTCCGACACTTGGACAGAAGTCAGGGAAAATTTAACTGGGGTTCCAGAGTCGAAAAAGAAGGCATGAAGCCTGCAGAGATCGTGAAACTCTATATCGATAAGCCAGAGAGCTTTAAGCAGCCAGAGCAACAAGCCTGACCCGGCAGAGTCTACCGGACCAGACAATATAATCATGACTCTTCTCTAGGAGCCTGTCGGACTTACCACTGACCTACTGCGAAAAAGCCAGATTTGGCCATTTTCTATGATTCTTTTCGTTGAATAGCTCGCTATTCGCCTCAAATAATCATAAAAACTGTCTCAAACCGGA
>NZ_JBPCXO010000539.1:0-7579 GCF_051008435.1 Endozoicomonas sp.
TCGTGCCTACGGCTACAGAAACAGAGAAAGATTCAAAACGGCGATTTACTTTCATTGTGGTGGTCTTGATCTTTATCCAAGAGGGGTAATCCGATGAAATTCACCCACACAATCTGAGGTAGAGCCAAAAAAAACTCCTCTTATGGTTGAGCTATAGAAACAACTATTTCTGCGATCGAAACGTTATGGGAAATGACCTTTTAGATGCAATAGAAAAGGCTGCTGAAAACAACAGTAGAGAAGAGCTTGATCTAACTATCAATATAGCCCTGTCAATGGTCCCTACAGAAAAGAAAAAAAGAAAATTGCATCACTGGTTGGAACTAGGAGGTTAAATAACCTTTTAGAAAACCATCCCGAATCATTTGATCCTGTAGCTACTGGTAAAGCTTGGGGACTGATTCCCAGCGTTCTGGAAGAAGACAGACCTCAAGAGCCAGAGTAAAGCTTGGGATACATGATCTCATAATTATGCCAATATCAAGGTTTGGGAGTGTTCAGCCGGACCCACATAGCGAGCCAGACCAAAACCAATGACAGAAAGGTCAGGCTCCCGCAGAAGAACTGCGCTCCCAGATCAATTGAGAACGCCCCCTGACCTCACTTTCGTAGTAAACTTCAGCAGCTAACGATTATTGGCCTATTGGGAGCCTTCTATGAGTTCAGATACCCAGCACCCCTATGAGCGATTGACGCCTGACCGGGTGATGGACGCAGTAGAAAGTCAGGGGTATCTATGTGATGCCAGAAACCTGGCCCTGAACAGCTACGAAAACCGTGTGTATCAGGTCGGGATTGAAGATGGAACGCCCATCATTGCCAAATTTTACCGGCCTGATCGCTGGAGCCGGGATCAGATTCTGGAAGAACATTCATTCTCACTGGAACTTGAGGATATGGAGTTTCCTATTGTTGCTCCTATGAAGAACGAGAATCAGGAAACCCTGCATGAATTTGAAGGTTTCCAATTTGCTCTGTTCAAACGCATGGGTGGTTATCCTCCGGAACTCGACAACCTCGATCACTTGCTGATTCTGGGTCGCTGCATGGGAAGACTCCATAAACTGGGCTCAGCCGTGCCTTTTCAATCCAGACCAGAAATCAATCTTCAACGATATGGCACCGACAATGTCACCTGGCTGTTGGAAAATGATTTTATTCCAGGCCCTCTCATAGAAGCCTATGAAACCCTGACCCGGGATATTCTGGATCGTCTGGCCCGAATCGAAGCCAGTTATAATCCTGATTTGATCCGTGTACACGGTGACGCACATGTAGGCAATATTCTATGGCGAGATGATAATCCTCATTTTGTCGATTTTGACGATACCTGCATGGCTCCGGCTATTCAGGATTTATGGATGTTCCTGAACGGAGACAGGGCCAGTCAAACAATCCAGCTGGCAGAGCTGCTAGAAGGCTATGAAGAGTTTAATGAGTTTAATCCTATAGAACTCAACATGGTGGAGTATTTCCGAACTCTGAGACTACTCAACTATTCCGGGTGGCTGGCGAAACGCTGGAAAGATCCGGCTTTCCCTATGGCCTTTACCTGGTTTAACACCGAACGTTACTGGTCAGAACATATTCTGGAGCTGCGGGAGCAAATGGCTCACTTGGATGAACCACCGCTTTCGGTTTACGGGAATAGCTAAAAACCTACGACTATCCACTGGCTGAGCTAGTCAGTGGATGGAATGCGTCCTCATATAGCTTGTTACTTTAAGGCGAGGTTATTCACGATCTGGATGAGTAGCTCTTCGACTTTATTGAAACGTCCTTCAATATTATTGAAGCGTTTGTTGTTCTCTTCTTTCAACAGATCAATCTCTTTTTTCTGTTCCATCTGTTCCTTCAGTATCAATGCAACCGTGCCCTCAATACCCGTGAGCATCTTATCCCAGTGAACACGGTTTTCTTCTAACGCTTCAACTCTAGCCTCAAGGCTCATACTGCATACCTTTATCACTTATTGTTTGAGCTATGAGCATAGCAGGGAATACCACAGAGACACCTGACATCAGACTACCCCTCTTCTCTCTTTCTCTGGTAGAAAGTTGTTTTGAGGTAGTCTTCCGTTAACTCAAAATGAGGTTCATTACCATTGTACTGCTTCAGAAGGGGTATGATTTTAGTTCTTACACCCATACCCCTTGCATCTACATAGCCATAATCCCGGAGAACTTCGACAATAATAGGGTTTCTCGGTGAACGTTGCCCTGCAAGCATTTTTTCGATGGTCATGGAATTCTGGAGTGCTCCGGGACTGATTAACTCCAGACGATCGCTGTAGATTCCTATTTCAATAGCTATAGATCGGGTCCAGTCACGATGTGCAAGTGCATTAATAACCAGCTCCCTGACAGCCGCTTTTGGATAGTACCAGTTCCGCTCCCGGCGGAAGTGACTGTCTATTTCCCTCGACTCTTCACTGATATAAGGTTCAATCAGGTCAACCAGCTTTTCAATAAGTCCAAAGTGCGTTTCTGCCAGCCTTCGCCCTCCTGCTTCATCCACTTTCCAAAGCCCAATCAATGGAGAGTCCAGAATCCGATCCATTTTCGACTGATAGGTTTTACCTTCACCTTCAAAAACGACCACCCTGATCCCTGACTGCCTCAGATAACGTCTGGGAGAAATACCAAACAAAACCATACCTGCAACAGTACAGACCGGGGAGTCGACACCCTCTGTCATAAAACCCAGTCCAATTAACCGTCTAATCCATGAATCTCGACTACTGGGAATATCAGGGTCAGAGAGAACATTTTCCAAGTAGTCAGCCAGTCGCTCGTGATCCAGAGAGGAATAACTGGAACCTGCTACCGGTAACGCTTCGGTATGCAGCATCCCTCCGCTGGCAAACAGTCTCGCCTGCTGTTCTCTTGAGGCCAGTCTGGATGTTGAGCCAATTCGGATATAGACATCTTCTCGGCTTTTATGCCGAAGTACATAAGGTTTAGAGACACCTTCTGTAAAGCTGATCACTGCAACACGTTCATCAGAATCAAGCTGAACTTCTTCGTAATAAGGCAATAGCATGGGATGAACTTTATCGGCAATAACATTCATCACCCACTCTTCAAGGTTCTCTCGCTCTATGCCACTTATAGAGCCGTCATCTTCTACCCCCAATAGGAGCACGCCTCCTTTGAGGTTAGCCATAGCAACCACTTCAATGGCAAGCTGTTCAGGACACATATCATCACGTTTGAATTCAACACCTGAATTTTCGCCATTGGCTATGATCTCCAGAAGCTCTGATTTCAGCATGTTCAATTAAATCCGTACTTTTCACGACGTTGATTAAAAGCAGCCTTTCCACCTTCTAGAATATCAGCCGCAAATTTCTGAACAGACTCCACATCTATAGCTCCCTGAAGTTCAAGGGGAATCTCTGCTCTGCGTTCTTCTGGATTGATTTGCAGGACGCCTATCCACTCCGCATCACCAAAAACTGGAATATTGGCGTTATGAGTCGCAAAAATAAACTGCCTTTCCAGTTTGGCCTTGCGTAGTTCAGCGACAATCCTGTCAGCAATAAAAGCGTTATCCAAATTGTCTTCTGGTTGATCTAGGATAAGAGGATCTTGGTTATTTAGTAATAGCATATGTAATATAGCTGTACATTGTTGCCCTACTGAGAGGTCATCAATATGCCGGTAATCTTCAGCTTGCCCCTCATGGGCTACATTAAGCTCGATGACTTTTTTATCCAACAACTGAACCTCTTCTAACTCAAGCAACTGCTTTTCAGAAAGAGTGACAAGAGCACTGGCAACAGTGGGAGTAATTCCCCATTCAGAATTCTTTAGAGCATCTATTCCTTGACGTATAGTGCTAGCTAGACTCTTTGGTGAAAACCGCCCCTCTTTCAGCCACTCTAAACGCTTGGCACCTACACCTTCCAAGTTAGACGACAATACAAAGTCAAAGAGACTCTGCCTGTCATCAGCCACACCCAGATCTATCTTCAGTTTTCCTTTTAACCTCTTGTTCAACTTTCGGAGACTTCTCGTTGTATTACTGGACAGCTGGACCTGAGCCTCGCTAAGCTCGGATAAAAGACTCTTTCTATCTTCATAAAGAACTCTTATTTGTTCTTTTCTATGCTTCAAAGATAGTGTTTTGGGACGAATTCTCTCTATTTCTTTCAGAATCCCCTGATAGAGCTCGCCAATTTCCCGGCCACTCTTGCCCTGACTGGCTGGTATCCTCTTAAACTCTTTTGTCAGGGCTTCCTCATCTGCCCTGATTTGCTCTGATAATCCTTTTTTCAGAGTCTCTTTCTTGCCAAATAAAGCCGACCATTTTTCTCTTGCTTGTTCCAGTAACTTTCGAGTGTCACTCCCAAGTTCTTCAAGCAGCAGCCTCTGAAACACCAATGATTCTTTATGTGGCAACCCATCAAGAGCTTGATCACTCAAGAACTGGACATCAGGTAAGGAGTCCAAGGCAACCCCTAACCCTTCATCAAGCCCCGAATACTCATCCTCAATTCGTTGAGCAAGTTGCTTTTCTTTTTCCAGTCTGGGAATAACTTTCAGCTTTTCTTCTAACCCCAGGGATTGGAACTGACCTGCCTGGTCTTCCAGCTTGGGTAACCTTGCAACATCTGCTTCCAACTCACCTTGCTGTTCCATTGCTTTCAGGATTGATACCCGATTTTCTTTCAGTTTTATAAGTATCTTTTGAATCCTGATATTTTCCAGAGAATCCTTCTCTTGCAAAAAACGACTAAGTAACTGATCTCTGCCCTCTACCGTTCTGGCTGTTTCATAAATCTCATTCTGCCCAAGCACCTCCAGCTCTGGAAGCAGCTCCGAAGGAGAGTGTGGAGAGATATTACCGTGTTCATCTTTGACAACAGGCCTATCACCATAACGCCTGGAAACAGTAAACAACCTTCCTCCCATAGCGGCTGAACGCACTCTTAGCTCCACATGAGCTTTTTCCTTTGATAGATTTTCTCTGATTATTTTGTCATGCATTTTTTTTGCTTCAACCATGGCAGGCTCTTTTGCCATCGCAAAACGGATACTCTCGATCAAAGTCGATTTTCCGGTTCCCCTGCCACCAATCAAAGCATTCAGATGATCGGCTGGCTCAACTTGAACACCATCAAGATAACCATTGGTAAACCGAATAGACTCAATTGCAGAAGCATAATTCTCAGGAACATCGTGGTTCAAGCGCAACCTGGATTCCGGGTCAAGAAAAGCCTGCTTGAAAGACTGAAAGCAAGGTCTGGTCATTTTGATCAGACAACTTGCACTTTTCTCCCTCAGTTTCTCTGGAGTTTCAATATCTGCTGCATTAATCAAGGCCACAGGCGTATCACGTTTATATTGAGCAATTCTGTTTAATGCCACCTGGTAATAGAAGCCATTATCTGCAGGTTTAAGGTCTTCAATTTTGCCTGGTATTTGAGCGGCTTTAAGTTTAGGGTTTGTCCAGATATGATTCTGCTTTAGTTTAAGCACCCCATTATCATTGGTGCAATGAGCTGCAAACAAAAACCCCCCTAACTTATCCACTTCCTCAATTAATTGAGTCGAGCTTAGCTCAGAGGGTCTAGTTCCATCTTTGATATCAAGTAACTTCAAACTTCCAAGATATCGCTCTAACACTCTGGAACTGGTTTGTTCTGAGAAAAGACAGACAAAATGCGCTTTATCATTGGCCGTCACCTCAAATCCTGGAAAAACAACAATACCGTGAGGTTCCACTTTTTCTCTGATGGCCTCGATACTTTCAACCCGGCCGTGATCAGCAATGCCTAAAACCTTGATTTTTTCTTCCAGACAAACTGCTAAAAGCTTCTGATTGTACTCATCTTCATCCGTTGCAATATCCTGACCACGATATCGGATATAGTCGAAAGGATTGACCTGAAGCGCACATTTCCAGAATTGAGCCTTTGTGTATTGTTCAGGCATGCTCATGATTTCCTCGACATATCAGGACAGGAAAGAACCGACTTATTCATCGTCAAAGTTGACGTAAGCATCCGGGGCGAGATTTTCAAACCGGGTGTATTGACCAATAAAAGCAAGCCTTACGGAACCGATAGGACCATTACGCTGCTTACCAATAATGATCTCACCAATGCCCTTGTACTCGGTATCCGGGTTATAGACCTCATCCCGATAAATGAACATGATGATGTCAGCATCCTGCTCAATCGCACCCGACTCACGAAGATCAGAGTTAACCGGTCGCTTATTGGGTCGTTGCTCCAGAGATCGGTTCAACTGTGACAATGCAACGACCGGTACATTAAATTCTTTCGCCAGAGCTTTAAGGGAACGGGAAATTTCTGAAATTTCGTTGGTACGCCCTTCACTGAAACCGGGAATCTGCATCAGCTGAAGATAATCAATCATGATCAGCGCCATATCACCATGCTCTCGCACAATACGACGAATACGGGAACGCATCTCAGACGGGCTGATACCTGCAGTATCATCAATAAACAGCTTCTTGTCTTTGATTCTCTCGACAGCTGACACCAGTTTTGGCCAATCTTCTTCTTCCAGCTTACCGGATCGAACCTTGGACTGATTGATCCGCCCCAGTGATGACAGCATACGCATCATCAGCTGTTCACCCGGCATCTCCAGACTGAATACCATCACTACTTTTTCGGTATTCAACAGAGCATTTTCCACCAGGTTCATCGCGAAAGTCGTCTTACCCATGGAAGGACGCGCCGCCACAATGACCATGTCAGACGACTGCAAGCCAGACGTCATTTCATCCAGATCATTAAAGCCCGTGGTGATACCCGTGATGGCATCTCCGGAATTAAAGAGCTCATCAATTTTCTGGACCGTATTATCCAGAATTTCCCTGACACCCACCGGGCCACCGGTTTTAGGGCGCTCTTCAGCAATATTGAAAACCAGCCGTTCCGCCTCATCCAGAACAGTCTGACTGTCACGACCTTCTGGATTGTAGGCTGTTTCCGCCATCTGCTGACTGGCATTAATGACCTTTCTGAGAACAGAGCGTTCCTGAATAATCTGCGCATAAGCTTCAATGTTGGCGATACCGGCAACATTAGCGACCAGCTCAGTGATGTACACCATGCCTCCGGCGGCTTCCAACTCATCCTGGTTATCCAGGCTGGCGGCCAGAGTCAGCGGGTCAAAAGGAATACTCTCGTTCGCCGATTTGGCCATCGACGAGAAAATAACCTTGTGACGGGGATGATAAAAATCCTCTGCCGTTACCTTATCCGCTACCTTGTCCCAGGCCTCATTATCCAACAGCAGGCCACCCAGCACAGACTGCTCCGCCTCGATAGAATGAGGGGGAGTCTTAAGGCTCACGGTTGCCTCATCAATAGGCAATTCGCTTTCTCGGGGCAGTGCTTCCAGCATGATGTCATGAATACCAAAGTCGGAACTTACAGAATAACGCAAGTCGGGCATAGGCTGAACAGGGAATTATGGCCCTTTTACAGGTTGGCTGATCATTTTTGGGCCTCCTGCCTGATTTTTAGATAGAGATAATCAAGATCATTGTAACCACATGCCTTGTATATTATCCGCTTGATGACACCATTGAAGGCTTC
>NZ_JBPCXO010000540.1:0-7805 GCF_051008435.1 Endozoicomonas sp.
GTCGTAAATATCTTCGCTGCGGGAATAGCTCAGTTGGTAGAGCACAACCTTGCCAAGGTTGGGGTCGCGAGTTCGAGTCTCGTTTCCCGCTCCAATTTGGTTTTGAGTGTGAGATGCAACCTTGCCAAGGTTGAGGTCGTCTCTCTATGGAAGAGCGAGTCTCGTTTCCCGCTCCAGATTCAGGCTTTATGCAGTAGTATAAAGACGCAAGTTTGCGTCCCGTTCGTCTAGTGGCCTAGGACACTGCCCTTTCACGGCAGTAACAGGGGTTCGAGTCCCATACGGGATGCCATTTTTCACGACATGAAGAAGTCGTAAATATCTTCGCTGCGGGAATAGCTCAGTTGGTAGAGCACAACCTTGCCAAGGTTGGGGTCGCGAGTTCGAGTCTCGTTTCCCGCTCCAATTTGGATGTGAGTGTGAAGTACGACCTTGCCAAGGTTGGGATCGTCTCTCTATGGAAGAGCGAGTCTCGTTTCCCGCTCCAAATACAGGCTTTATGCAGCTCCAAGTGCATAAAGACGCAAAGAATTGCGTCCCGTTCGTCTAGTGGCCTAGGACACTGCCCTTTCACGGCAGTAACAGGGGTTCGAGTCCCCTACGGGATGCCATATTAAAAAACCCGATACTGAAAAGTATCGGGTTTTTTTTATGGGAAAAATAAACTGAAGAGAGCTGCAGCTATGTCCAGAGGTGGAAGATCAGGATAAGAATAAGTGCCGGGCAAACCTCCTGGATATAAAAGTCATGAGTCGTTCAGATCACGTTTCTTCTGGCTCAGTTTGTCAGAGCATTCATCAGTTGCTTCTCTTTTAGAAACATCCTGCCAGAGTGCTGGCGAAGATCGCCAGCAAGGATTGGGAGGGCCGGTTGCCTGTTTTCAGGCTAGTCATCGCAGGTTGTTACTGCCGACATGAGCAGCATTGTAATGGTTGCTGCCATTATGGCGGGGTAGGAGTAGGCTGGCTCCGCCTCTGCTGTAGTGTTTCCCCTGCTATGCTGGAGTGTGCTCTGAAGTGTTTGTCTGGTTTCATTGGGTCTCAGAACAGATCTCTAGAGTTCAAAACTCCATAGAATAACAAGCAAGAGAAACAGAATGTCACGAATACTATTGTTCGCAGTTCTTGCATTCCCCTGGTGGCTTTTTGCCTCAGATGCCCGGAAAGTCGTGGTTGTCACTGGTGCATCTTCCGGCATTGCTCAGGCAGTGGTCGAGCGATTTGCCAGGGATCCCGCTTATAAAGCCTATGGCACGACTCGAAAGACCGGTCTTGTAGGCTCTCAGGATGACGGCTATATCCTGGTGCAGATGGATCCCAGTGACACAGATTCTGTTCATGCTGCCTTTGAAGGCATTATCAAGGCAGAAGGGCGGGTGGATGTATTGGTTAACAGCGCTGGCTTTATGGTGTTGGGGTCTGTTGAAAGTATTGATCCGGATAAGCAGCTGCTGAGTCTCTTCAATGTCAACGTGGTGGGTTATGCCAGGACAACCAGGGAGGTGATACCTGTTATGCGTGATCATGGAGGAGGCCGAATCATTAACGTTACCAGTATCCAGGCGCTTGAACCTCGTGGCTTGCAGGAAAGCTATTCAGCAACACGCTCTGCGGTTGAAACCATGTCCATGGGGCAATCGAGCTATTTGAAGGATGATAATATCGAAGTAATTGTCTATGAACCTGGGGCGACACGAACCGGCATAATGAGTTCTTCTCCACAAGGTTCAGCCAAGGTGAAAGGTGATAAGACTTTGCCTTTGATGCCTGACTTTGTAGACATGCTCGATAAACGATTGGCTCAGGGGGCGCCAGCCGATGAGGTGGCAGAGCAGATCTTTGCGCTGGCTGAACAAGTTCAGCCGGATTTCAGGAACTTTGCCAGTCCGGCGGTTCGCGATCGGGCAGGGGCAGTTTATAAGGATCCTACAGGCAACAATCTCAGGACTCTTATTCGTGACAAGTATGAAAGGTTTGTTAACTCGGTTAAGAATAAGTTTCAGAATTAATTCAGGGAAGTTGACATCAATCGGGTAAATCCATAGAATTCTGCCTCGTTCGCTGATGCAGCCAAACCTTTCAGGGGATCAATTAATTGATTCGAAAGTGTAGGTTTGCATAGTTAAGCGCATTATTTGGGGCTATAGCTCAGCTGGGAGAGCGCAACACTGGCAGTGTTGAGGTCAGCGGTTCGATCCCGCTTAGCTCCACCAAAATTACGCTTTCTTTTTTTGAAAGTTGTAAAAAGATAGTGTGTCCCGTTCGTCTAGTGGCCTAGGACACTGCCCTTTCACGGCAGTAACAGGGGTTCGAGTCCCCTACGGGATGCCATTTTAAAGTGGTCAGTTGATAAATTATTAACTTATCACTAAAAGCGGGAATAACTCAGTTGGTAGAGCACAACCTTGCCAAGGTTGGGGTCGCCTCAGAGTTAAAGAGTGAGTCTCGTTTCCTGCTACAGACTTTAAAGAAGTCCTAAAACATCTTTATTGCGGGAATAGCTCAGTTGGTAGAGCACAACCTTGCCAAGGTTGGGGTCGCGAGTTCGAGTCTCGTTTCCCGCTCCAAATTAAAAAACCAGTCATTCGACTGGTTTTTTTATGTCTGAAGGAAATGCGATTGGCTGATTGCTAAAGCTGAGGTCAAGCCAAGGTTGGGGTCGTCTCTCTATAGCAAGGGCGAGTCTCGTTTCCCGATCCAAATTAAAGAAGCCAGTCATTCGACTGGTTTTTTTATGTCTGAAGGAAATGCGATTGGTCGATCGCTAAAGCTGAGGTCAAGCCACGATTTGGCTGAAGTGCATTCAGTAAAATCTACCACTTGATAGATCATCAAATAACTGCATAATACGCATCTGATTTTGGGGCTATAGCTCAGCTGGGAGAGCGCAACACTGGCAGTGTTGAGGTCAGCGGTTCGATCCCGCTTAGCTCCACCAAGATAACGCTTTCTTTGTTGAAAGTGTGAAAGATAGTGTGTCCCGTTCGTCTAGTGGCCTAGGACACTGCCCTTTCACGGCAGTAACAGGGGTTCGAGTCCCCTACGGGATGCCATTTTAAAAAATCAGTCGGCAATCGTTCGTTGTCAGTTGATTAAGATGGCGGATAAATGATCCGATTCGTCCAATGTTGTTAACGGAAAATGGTTAACGCATATCAAAAAAGCCAGCAATCTTTGCTGGCTTTTTTCGTTTTCAGGCTTTTTTCTCGAAAGGTTTGATGCTGATTTTCTGCAGTGCATTCGTGCTGTACTTGACATAAGTCTTCTCTGCTGAGTCCTGTATATAAAGCTCATCCTCAAAGGAGTTCGGGCAGTATCCCTGCTTCTGAAGATCAACTTTGCGTAGTTTGAAGGTCGCGGTCAGGTCAGATTTTTTCGCAATCCGGACAAAGAGTGGCATGGCGTAATGGGGTAGGGCACCATTGGCTTGCTGATAAAAGGTTTTGCCATCGAACTGGTGTCCGTTTTTAAGTTGAATGGCCGCCATTCCAGCGCGTCCTTCGTGATCTGGGATTGCCACTCCGTATATGTTGATCAGCTCAGCGGGCTCATAAGATGAAAGAGCATCGCTGACTTCGGTGGTGGAAACATTCTCGCTCTTCCAGCGGAAAGTGTCACCAATACGATCGATGAAGTAGTAGTAGTAATCCTCGTTGTCCCGGCTCAACAGGTCTCCCGAGCGGAACCAGGCATCCCCTTCGGAAAAGACATTGCGCAGTATTTTCTTTTCTGTAGCTTCAGCGTTGGTATAGCCTTCAAAACGGCCGGCTCCGAGGCCCGGAATGTTGAGGATCATGCCAAGGGCTTCACCCACATCTCCCGCTTCAGCTTCGACATAAAATCCGTTTTCATCTTTTACATGGCAGTCATTGTCGAGATCATATTTGATCAGACGAAGGTTGGATTTTTCCTTGAAGGGGATTCGGCCTACGCTGCCAGGTTTGCCATCGACATTGATGATGCCGCAATTGGCTTCAGTAGCTCCCCAGCCTTCGTAGATATCAACGTCACCAAAGCGTTCCAGAAAGCGCTGCCAGACTTCAGTGCTGACACCTGCGCCAGTCATACGCTTGAGGGTGTGATCCTGGTCGTTGGCTTGCTCAGGCTGGTTAACAAGGTAGCGGCAGATCTCACCGATGTATTGAGTGGTGGTAACGTTATAGCGTCGTACATCTTCCCAGAAGCGGGAGGCAGAAAACTTTCTCTTGAGGACGATGCTGGCATTGGAAGAGAGTGCGTTAGAAACCAGGGACATACCTGCAGCTCCATGGAAGAGAGGAAGAATGCAATAGAAAACATCCTCATCCGTCATGCTTAACAGATTGCTCCAGCCATCGCCCACGCCAAGCCAGCGCATATGGCTGATAATGGCCGCTTTGGGGAGGCCGGTAGTACCGGAGGTGAAGACATAGAATAAAGGTGTTTCACCAATGATGCTGGTTCTAAGGCCTTCTGGCAGGGTGTTTCTACTGACTTGTTCCAGGGCGGGTCCAATAGGCTCGCCATTTTCAGGAGTATTTTGTGTTTCTCCGTCTGATACAGACCAGATTCTGATGCCAGTAACGGTATCCGCTACCGTTGCAAACAGGTCAGAGCATTCTGAGCCCAGGAACAGGCATTTCGATGAGGTTTCCTGTAAGGCGTGGGAGAGGGATGTACCGCGAGCCTGAGTGTTGATCAGTGCTGCGGTGATGCCAGCTTTTGCCAGACCCAGCCATGCATAGAAAAACTCGGGGCGGTTCTCGATCATGACCGCACCGGTATCACCCGATTTCAGGCCGGCAGCCAGCGCCAGTTTGCAATACTGGTTGGCTCTGGTATTCAGTTCGGAAAAAGTGACCGTTTCGTTTTGGTAAATCAGGAAGGTTTTGTCCGGATAAACTTCTGCCAACTCTTCAAAGCGATCACTCACGGTATAGCTTTGTTCCGGAGTGTGTCGTGTGGCGCCTGCGCCTTGCAGGTCCAGGCGTGTCTGGGTGATTTCTCTTGAAATGGTCATCGTTTTTGTTCTTCTGCTTGTTCGGCTCTTATCGAAACGCTTTCCTCAGTCGGAGTGAGAAAAGATGCTTTCGGTCGCTTTTAGCTGTCTATTGTCCTTGTCTTAATCTTATGAATAGTGAGGGAAGCTTCAATAGCAAAAAAGATCATGAAGAGTGTTCATATTTATCATTTTTGTTTTAATATGCATGCATTAGGAGGAGGCTCTTTCCCTTATGGTCACCCTCGATATGGTTAGGTATTCAAGTATGAGTGGTCAATTATGCAGCGGCAGATGCCTTCACGGTTTGCACGAACATTACTGAACCTTTTGCAAGACGGTTCTCATCGCAGGCAGGCAATAGAGCTGGCTGGAGTTGAGGCCGGGAAGCTGGAGGCCGATTGTATTTCTTTGGAGGAATACTGTCGTTTATTTCATGAAGTGGTTTTTCAGATTCAAAATGAATTGCACGGTGATGAGGCTGATAAGGTTCGACGCTTCAGCAGTTATCAGCTGCTTCTGGAGTCCATGACTCAGGCAGAATCATTACGCGATGCGCTCGACAAGGCGGACTGCTTCTTTAAACGGATGAGCTTTTCCCAGGCCGGTATTTCTCTGGAGATGAGTGCTGACACCGCACTCTGGGTTTTTGAGTTTCCTCAGGATGTCCCCGAAGATTTCGACGCATCACATTTTTCGATGGATGGTCTTGGCTGGTTGCCCGGATTGATCGGCTGTTCTACGGCAATGTGGATCTGGTGGAATATTGCTGGCTGGTTGATTGGAGAGCCGATTCCACTTGAAGGAGTCTGCTTTGAGGTTACATGGCCTGAACAAATAGAGAAGTATGAAGCGCTGTTTGGTGCCTCTGTGTCCTGTCTTGCTCCTTTTACAGGTTTACGATTCGATACGGCTTTTCTCGACAGACCTGTTATCAAGGGCCAAAAAGATGTGCAGCAGTTAATGCTGAATTTTCTTCAGGGATTGTTTGATGTTCGATACAATAACCGTTCTCTGGCTGTGAGAATAGAAGAGTATCTGGGGCGCCATGGTACGGAAATGCCCACACTGAAATCGCTGGCAGGCTCATTCAATATGTCAGTGCCTACCTTGCACCGTCACCTCCAGAAAGAAAATACCAGTTATCAGGTGCTCAAGAATCACCATCGCCGTAAACGTGCTGAGCAGATGCTGGTCACTGGCGCTATGTCGATCGGTGAAATTGCCGTGCAGTCGGGTTTTTCTGATGCGGCTGCATTTCATAGAGCGTTCAAGAAATGGACGGGAGCGACCCCTAATCAGTTTCGTCAGGAGATGCTTTGATTTAACGGGTGGAGAAATCCCCTCAAAGACGGTCTTGTGACCTGAAGCATTATTTCATTCTTGTTGTAGGTGAAATGATTTTCTTCACTAATGGCGGTTTTGGCTATATTGATTCTTCTCTTTACTATTAAAAAGAAGAAATTATGTATTGGAGAGTTCTATTTGTTGTTGGATCTCTGATGAGTGGTGTGCTCCAGGCCAACGCACTTGCGGTCTTTTCGGAATCGGATGTGATCTTAGGCACTGGTTCTTCTGGAGAGAATCAATCTGCTCGTATGGAAAGCCAGGCTTATTATAATGAGCGTTTTTTCAGTAAAAAGCGCAAGCTTGGGGTTTGTATATCGGGTGGAGGCAGCCGCTCGATGGCTCTGGCCAGAGGTCAAATGGCGGTGTTGAGAGAATATGGGATAGAGGAGCAAATAGCCGATTTATCTCTGGTTTCTGGTGGTGCCTGGTTTGGGGTCAGTTATTACAGCAGTCAGCTTGAAGATGCGCAGATCTTGGGAGAATTGGTCAGTAATCCTGAAGATTTGACTTTGGATGCCGGGCAAGGTGGCTTGGCGCCCAGCAGCAGTAACCGGGATTCTGGTGAAGAGGTTGATTCAGGCGTCAGGTCTATCCTCAAAAGTAACCTTCATGTCATGACAAACGCCAGTTTGAGTCATGCTCATCAGTATTTTTCCAATCTTCCCCGTTTTATTGTTTCTTTCGTGGCAGGAACTATTTCAAGACGATTTGACGGCTCTCATGTATGGAGTGATTTCCTGAACCATAGTTTGAATGGCTGGTTTAATCTGTTCCTGAGTAATGAGTTTTTTGTCCGTAAAAGAGCTGACATGAATATCGTTATCAATACACTGTTGAAAAACGGTGAAAACTATTACCCCTTTGAAATATTGCCTGACGGGGTGCGAGTGCGTTCGTTTGTGGATGGATTTCAAGCTCGTCACATGAAGCATTCTGAGTTTGGTCTGGTACAGATGTTCTGGGTGTAGAAAAAATCTCTCCCATGAGGGCTCAGGATGCTTTGGCCGCCAGCAGTGCAAATTACGCCAACTTTGTCTGGGGACCCCTGACATACTTTGTGCTCCCCCATTATAAGTTTGCAAATGATCCGTTGAGGAGGGTTAAATCTGACCCGTACTACCAGTTGATTGACAGTGGTTTTCTGGATTACCTGGGTATCATGCTGCTCCTGGCCAGGAAGTCTGAGCGTATCATCGCCTTCATTAATACAGACCTTCCCATTGGCTCCAAAGAAACATCGACTGGAGAAACTCTGGTTGGTCTGGAGAAAGCTCTGCCAGCCCTCTTTGGTATACAGCCTGATGAAAGCCTTGAAGAAAGTGCCTATCTCGTGCTGAAAGAGTCCAAAAAGAAGGGGTTTGAAACAGTATTGAGTAATCTATGATTATCTATCATAATCTCATACTATGGATAAGAGATTAGTCAAGATTGGTGAAGCAGCTCGCTTGCTGGGTACTGACCACTCAACATTGAGGAAG
>NZ_JBPCXO010000541.1:0-39118 GCF_051008435.1 Endozoicomonas sp.
ATGGGTCTGTTCAGAGTGCGGAGCTGAACATCTGCGTGACGTAAACGCAGCAAGAAACATTCTTGCGGTCGGGCATGACCGTCTAGCTGTAGGAATCCCCGTCCTTTAGGGCGGGGAGGATGTCAACTATTAAGCATGAATATTTATGGAGTGTTTCTAACGCTCCGGAAGACAGATTTAATATGATGATAGAGCAGCAAAACGCATTGCCCGGATTTGACCTGAAAAAAGGTGATCTCCTGTTTCAACTCCGTAAAGGAGGAGAGCTGGAATGGATCATCAGTCGACTTTTCGCCGGATACAGCGGAATGGCTCTGAATCATGTCGCTATATCTACGGGCAGTGGAGAGCTGGTTGAAGCCGTCATGCCACGGGTCCAGAAAACTACCCTGACTCAATTTATCGATAAATCTGTCTGTGATGGGCTGGGACGCCCCTGTATTCTGGTGGCTCGTCTGAAGTCCACCTGGCAACCACTGGTTGATGAAGCTTTAGCCTTTGCTGATGAGCAATTGCATATTCCCTATAACAGTGACTTCTCTCCAGACAGTCATAGCCAGTCCGATATCAGCAATCGTGCTTGGTACTGCAGCGCGCTCGTTCTAGAAGCTTTTCGCACAGCAAATCAGGGAAAGTCGGTCTTTCCGGAAACCCCCATGGGGTTTCGCGATCTTGAAACCGGGGAAGTCTTTCCCTATTGGGTAGAGTTTTACCGGAAGATAGGCCAACCCATTCCGGAAGGAGAGCCAGGCTCTCACCCTGCCCTGCTCTCGTGTTCAGATAAGTTGGATGTGATCAAAGTAATGGGACAACTGCCAGCCAGACAAGCTGCCAACGAGCAGCTTGCTTGAATTGGCCAGATCAGATGGCTTTTGATTTGGATGCCTGCAGATAAAGCATCTCAAGAGCTATCGTGGCGCCTGCCAGAGCAGTAATGTCGGCGTGATCGTAAGCGGGTGCTACTTCAACGACATCCATGCCAACAATATCCAGCCCCTTAAGCCCTCTCAGTAGATGCAGAGCCCGGTCGGAAGTGAGTCCACCACAGACAGGCGTGCCGGTACCTGGTGCAAAAGCCGGATCCAGGCAGTCGATGTCAAAGGTCAGATAAACACGGCGGTTGCCCACTGCTTTTCGTATTTTTCCGATGATCTCTTCGACCGGAGCACTGTTAACGTAACTGGCATCCAGAACATTGAACGGCGTGTTCTTATGATCGTAGGTGGTTCGAATACCAATTTGAGTTGAAGCCGAAGCATCAATCAACCCCTCCACCTGGGCATGGTGAAACATGGTGCCATGATCAAACTTGCCACCCAGATCATAGTCATCGGTATGGGCATCAAAGTGGACCAGTGCCAAAGGGCCATAATGTTTTGCGTGGGCTCTCAGCAAAGGCAGGGTAATAAAGTGATCACCCCCAAAAGTCAGCATTCGCTTGCCCGCAGACAGTAACTGGTCGGTATGCTTGAACAGGGTATCACTCATATCCTGGGCGTTGCCGCATTCGAACACCAGGTCACCACAGTCAGCCACAGAAAGATGGTCTTTCAGGTTGAAAAACCAGGGCCAGCGTTTTCCTTCCCAGGCCAGGTTCACAGAAGCCTTGCGAATAGCTTCAGGACCGAAGCGACTGCCACTGCGACCGGTAGTGGCCAGATCAAAAGGAATGCCGGTAATGATCAGATCAGCATCGGACTGAGTCGGATCAAAATCCAGCGGCTGTCGCAGAAAGCCAAAGGCATTTGCGTAGAGGGAGTGGTCTTCCCTTTTGGTCAGCGTAGTCATGATCTTATCCTGTCAGTTCCACAGCTTGTACCGGGCGCTGTTCTTTGTGCTGATAATGATTGAAACTCATATCATAACCACACTTTAGAGGCAGGTGGCACTCTGTCAGACAACTGAATTCACCATTTTCACGCAAAGGTGCCGGCGCATTAAATCCAATCAGATCCCAGCAGCCCGGACGAAGCGCTACCAGCAGTTTTTCCAGAATAGCCGTATCTTCCAGGTTCAGGTTGGTTTCAAAGCTCACATAAGAGCTGTCTTCCTGAGGGGTGATATGGAAAGTGGCGTAGCGATCACCCTTAATGGCATTCAGGGAATACCCGAAAGGTTCAAACAGCCAGTCGCTCAACTCAAAACCGGGCAGAATTTCGTCCAGTCTCAGCAGCTTGCGGATATTTTCTGTCGTCTGTCCTTCACTGCGCAGGTATTGGGCACCTTCCCCTTTGATATGATACATCAGCAGTTCACTGGTCTGGTCATCCGCTTCAGGCTGATAGGGGCGATCCAGATGAAAGATATAGTTGTGATGACTGTCCAGGCTACCGAGACGGAAAGCGGTTCCTTTAAGCTCTGACTGAATCCGGTCCATATCTTCCTGAAAAGAGGTTTTCTGCAGGTGTGACTGGTATTCATTCTTGCGCTGGAAGCTGGCAAATAGAATATGCTCATCGGCGATGTGTTCCAGGAAATACAGGAATGCATCGGCCAGAGTGGTGGTTCCGCAGGTCAGCATCAGGAAGCGATCTTCCCAGACAAACAGGCTGGACTCGGACAGCAAATAGGCGTCGCAATAATCGTTGCTCAGTGTCGTCAGAATCTCTGCCTGAGCTTTGGCGACAACACCTGACCAGAAATCTTTACCCAGTGCACGCAGCGAACCTGCTTGAGCGGCTGTAATGACTTCCACTTTTTTTTCAGAGCCTTCGAAGAACATCACAGCTCATTTCCTCCCAGGTGTTCAAGGTAGGTGTAGCCCTTCAGGCCTGCTTCCAGTTCTTCCAGCACAGAGGCACGGCTGGATTCCGGCAGATACTCTTCCACCAGTTTTTGATAAGTGTGCAAGAAACTTTCCGGTTTCAGATTCACGTATTTCAAAACATCTTCTACGGTGTCGCCGGGCTGGAAATTAAACATTTCAATCAATCCCAGATCCGTGACACGAACGGATACCGTATCAGTGTCGCCAAACAGATTGTGCATGTCGCCAAGAATTTCCTGATAAGCACCGACCAGGAAAATACCAATCATATAAGGCTTGTCCGGATGCCACTCTGGTACCGGCAGGGTCGTTTCTATACCCTGACCATCAACGTATTGGTCAATAGTGCCATCGGAGTCACAAGTGATATCCAGCATAACCGCGCGCTTTTCTGGCGGGCGATTCAAGCCAGAGAGAGGAAGCACCGGGAATACCTGATCAATGCCCCAGGCATCAGGCAAAGACTGGAACAGAGAGAAGTTAACGTAAAATTTGTCTGCCAGCTTTTCACTCAGCTCATCAATCAGAGGCCTGTGCGAGCGGTTCTTATGAGACAGTCTCTTGGACAGCTCATAGCAGATACGCAAGTTAATGCTTTCTCCCCAGGCTCTCTGTTCCAGGTCCAGAAGTCCCATCCCAAACTGGGTGTGAGCTTCTGAAAGATCACTCTGGCTATCATGGAACAGCTCAACCAGAGCCCGCTGTTCAACACCTTTCACCAGATCCTGCCAGGAACGCCACATATTATGCAGCAGTTGCGGTGCGTCTTTACTCGGCGCTGCCGGCTCTTCTGGCTCGTAGCTTTCAACACCGACCACATCGGTGATCAGAACAGCATGATGAGCCGTCAGGTTTCTACCGGATTCGGAAATGATTCTTGGAACCGGAATTTCCTGCTCAGCACAAAGGTCTCCGAGGGTATAAACGATATTGTTCGCATACTCCTGGAGACTGTAGTTCATGGAGCAAGTACTCTGGCTTCGAGTACCTTCGTAGTCGACAGCCAGACCACCGCCTACGTCGAGGCAGTGAATAGGTGCGCCCAGACGATAGAGCTCTGCATACACTCTTGCACATTCGCTGATGCCCTTGCGGATATCGCGAATATTCGACATCTGGGAGCCCAGATGGAAATGCAGTAGCTGCAGACAGTCCATGTTTTCGCTGTCATTGAGCCGTTTGATAACGTTCAGAACCTGGCTTGCAGACAGACCAAATTTGGACTTTTCGCCACCACTGGCCTGCCACTTTCCCTTACCCTGAGAAGCCAGACGTACCCGAAGGCCAAGCCTGGGTTTAACACCCAGCGTTTCAGCTTCCTTCAGGATCATTTCCAGCTCGGTAATTTTTTCCAGAACGATATAAACCTGGTGGCCCAGCTTTTCACCGATCAGAGCCAGACGAATATACTCCCTGTCTTTGTAACCGTTGCAAACGATTACGGAGCTGGCGCGATTCGCCATGGCCAGTACAGCAAGCAACTCCGGTTTACTGCCGCATTCCAGACCCAGTTGACGGTCTTGTCTGGCGGCCTGACTTTCCAGAATTTCCTCAACAACAGCTCGCTGTTGATTCACCTTGATGGGGTACACCGCCAGGTAATCGTTGCGGTAACCGTATTCACCAATGGCCTGGTTAAAGGCATCACATAACGTGTTGACCCGGTCATGGAGAATTTCGGGAAAACGAACCAGAACAGGCAGAGAAGCACCCTTGCGAACCAGTTGGGCTGCAATATTGTTCAGGCTGACAGCAGGCCTGCCCTTGGGCAGGTAAACTACTTCGCCATTGTCGTTGATATCGAAATAGCCCTGGCTCCAGTATCGGGCATTGTAAGTGGAGCGTGATTCTTCCACACTCCATCCGCTTTCAATCAACGGGTCACCGGATAAAGGATTAGTCATTGACCTTCTGTATCGCCTGTTCTACGTATCTGGGCAGAGCAAAGGCTGCCTTGTGGATAGCGGGGGTGTAATAACGTGTTTCGATACCGCAGGCTTCAAAACGCTCAGCCACCGTTTCCAGAGAAACATTGCGGGCTTCGGGATTGTCGGAGCCCCAGGCAAAGGTCATGATACCGCCCACATAGGTGGGTACGGCTGCACTGTAGAAGTAGCAGTCTGCCATATAATGGCCCAGACGACGGGTAGTGGTTTCCACTTCATCCAGCTGCATGAAGCAGACACCATTCTGGGCGACAAAGATTCCGTTTTCTTTTAACAGACGCTTGCAGCCGGCATAGAAATCAGAGGAAAACAGGACTTCGCCAGGACCAATCGGGTCTGTGCAGTCAGAAATGATGACATCAAAGCTGCCATCAGGGGTCTTTTCGCTGTCGCTGACAAAGTTGATACCGTCGTCAATGACCAGCTTGGCGCGCGGGTCTTCATAAGCACCTGCAGAGTGGTTAGGCAGCCACTTTTTGCACATGTCGACGACAGCACCATCGATTTCTACCATGGTTACGTGTTCAACGTTCTTGTGCTTAAGCACTTCGCGCAGAATACCGCCGTCACCACCACCGATGATCAGTACACGCTTGGCATTGCCGTGAGTCAGAATAGGCACATGAGTCATCATCTCGTGATAGATGAACTCATCCTTTTCAGTGGTCTGGATCACGCCATCCAGTGCCATCATGCGGCCAAACATCTTATTGTTGAAAATGACCAGATGCTGATGCTCGGTTTTCTGTTCAAACAGCATCTCGTCTACGGAAAAATTCTGACCGTAGCCGTCATAGAGGGTCTCAAGATAGGTATTGTCTTTCAGCATGATGCCTTTCCTTCTAAAACTGACCTTCTGGAAATGAACAGCCTTAAGCCATCAATAGTCAGAGTGCCAAGCCAGCCGGTTGCCAGTTAAGGGTAAAATAATTCTGGATTTCAAGACCAGTTGTGTCAGCGGACCTTTATAAAGGCGCTTCACTTTGGCCAGAGGTACGACCTTTGAGTCGATTGAGGAGCAGACCTACAGAATCCGGGCACTGGGAGGGATAATCTGACAGACTGCAACTCGGAGAGTAGCAGCGAAATAGCATAGCTGTTGTCAATGTTGTGCTCCTGAATCTTGTAGTCACCGTGTGGTCATTGCTGCGGATACTTCCGCGAATCAGCACACGGTTCAGGCCTTGAGAACCATATGTTCCTCAGTATTGGGGTCGTTTGTGGCCAGACGAAATCTGATAAGAAGTTCATTCGAGCCAGCTTGTTTTGAGTGCGCGAATTAAACCCTCGAAATGCCCAGATGACAACCCCTGAAGAAGAATTAATCAGCATCCTTCAGCATTATGTGTTCATTTTTCTTCGCCCATGGCTGTTTATAGGAAACCCGATTCAGTCAATGTCAAGGCCATTCCTGGGAGGTGGTCAAAAATACTCAGAAAAATGAAATTACTACAACCTTCTCCTATCTTACACGGTGGCAGAATCAGAATGTTTTTTGGTTGAGTAAATTAGCTCCACGCTCAATGCCATTAGCAAATGCCATTAGGAAAAAGATAATGTCTTCTGGTTTATCTGAATTCAGCAGTAACCAGAGAGTGATGCATAATTGAAGAGGAGGTATAAAGTGGCTGAATTTAAGTATTTTTTATCAGTTTTATCTATTCTGGTACTAAGTTTGGCTGCGCATTTATCGAATGCTTCGGAAAATGCAGGAATCGAACAGGGTTGGGGGCTGCAATTAAGCGGGGATACTGACAGTTACTATTTTCAGGTGGGAGAAGACTGGGTACATAAACCTTATCCTTTTCTATTGAGAGCAGTGCTTGATTATAAAGATGGAATAGAGCTTCTTAGAAACTATTTACATAACAGCTTCGTTCCCATGCATTTCGCTTGGCAGACCGTAAGCAATCATTTCTTGTGGCTTGTTCAGGCTGCGACAGTGGTCGCTATCGCCAGAAAGTCCGGAGTACCGACGTTCAGTAATAGGCAGTGGCTTGGTGTTGCCGCCGGGATCAATGTCTTAACAAATATCGTTTCAAACAGCTGGTATAGCCTGAACGACACGAACAGGGATTGCGCAAACGTATGGCTGGATAATGAGATCCTCAGGGCTCAGATAAAAGTCAGGGTATGCCTCGATCCGGGTCACTATCCCAATGCTCGTGTTGAGATCATAAAAACTCTGCCTCAATCTGGTATTGTGCTATCCGGAAAACCTGAGTGGTCTGCATGGGATGAGCTATTAAAGAATATGGATACCTTCGGGATTAAATCAGTGGTCTATGAAAGTGACGGAGCCGACATTAATATACAGAGGGAAAGGGACAAGAGCGATTCGGGAGTAGAACATTGTACCATCACCCTGGATTTTGGAGATCATTCAGGCTTTCTTTCTGTGCTTGAAAATGATCTTGTCAATTCTGAAGTAGTTGAAAATGAAGACCACTTTTCGTTGCTGGACTCGAAAATTATCCATTCTTTATTTGATAACCAGAATCACTGCATAACAGGTGATGAGTTGTCGGTCAGGGAGTTGGGCTTAGGCAGCAACACCGATGCGGATACCTCCATGATCCATCTTGGTTTCAGAAAAATGCCCTATAACCGTCATAAAAACCTGTGGGTCAGCCTAAACCCTCTGCTCTTTATGGTTAACGGGCCTAATTATTCCATTGTCTTGAGTCATGAGCCTGTCACTTATTCAAAGTACCAGCAATGGCAACAGTCCTTAACACCTAATATGGCCGCCTTAGTCTCTGATTCAATAGAGGCAATGCCCCGGATCATGTTTCAGGCTGCTTTAGGAGGGGTCATGCAGAGAGGAGCCAACTATTTTTGGCCGCAGTCAGCTAGTCAAACAACGAGTGTTAGTCAACATAGGGAAGCAATAAATAAAAGACAAGTAAGGTTTATATTGCCTGGCTCAGTTAATAAAAATTCTAAGCCAACGGGTTCCAAAAAATTTAAAGTGGGAACAACGCAGAGATTGAAAAATAAAGCTCCTGAAATGTCTGTGCCCATTAGTAATTATTTTTATCGTAAAACTGGGCCTTTAACTGAAGAAGGCCTAACTAGGGTTAAAGATTTGATTCCTGGTTTTCGTCCTGAAATAAGAAGTACCGAAGAGGCTCGAAATTTTTTAATGCATAAAGTAAAGCGATCATCGTATAAATTTATTACATTTTATAATGTCAATAAAAGTGATTTTATAATAGCTTTTCTCAATAATGAGAAAGAATTTAGAGCCTTTGTTCCCGTGAAGTCGGGTGTTAGAACACAAGATGAAAAGATTCAGCACATCAGATGGCTTGTAGTTCGTTCACAGACGGAAAAAAGTATTAACGATGGGAGTGAAATGGTACCTCTAACGATAAAAAAACTAGAAGAAGCTGTTGAGGAAAAAAGATGGTACCACGGTAACATTTCCGATGAAGAAGCGGAATCGAGATTAAGGCGTGGATGCGGAGGGAAAGATGGTACTTACCTTGTTTATGACTCGCCTGAGCATGAAGGGGAATATCGAATATTTATTTATAATAAAAGAGATGTTCAAAAATTAACTATCACTAAAAGATTTACTCCAAAAATCGGTGATCAATATAATTTATCTGGACATGAACAGTGGCATGAAACTCTGAAGGAGTTAATTAAATACCATCGTGGCCTAACCGGTACACCTCTAGAGCTTGAAAATGGAAGCAGAGTACGTCTGAGTGAGCACGTATATCTTAAATAATGACTCTTCAGGGGTAACTGTGGGTAAAAATGGACTGATTTTGAGATAAGAGCACCAGTAGCTCAGTTTTGATAGTTTTTGTGGTCGTGAGCCAGAGCTGTTGATCTGATATATTTCTGGTCTTTTGTGCTGGGTGTTTCATGGCTGTTGTTCGGGTTGCTTGTGCCCAGCGTTAACAAACAGGAGGTGTTGTTAAAAATGGAAAAGCCAAAATAGGGTACTAAAGGGAGTTATGATCATTTCTGGTGTTTGAGGACATAAAAAGCTGGCGTACCCTGTCGGTAGCATTCCTGGAAGTTTGCAACCAACAGTAAGAGATACGCCATGAGCAATAATAACGTCCAAAACCGCCTGAATCGGGTGAGATTGCTGGCCGCCCGTTACCGTTGACAAGGAAGTTATTTGTAAGGTCGACAATCACGGTAAAGGCTGGCGCTTTAAGTGCTATATCAAAGGAATATGAGCAGTTACGAATGGCCAGCTGTTTAAAAACCAGCTGGCCATCGTTGTTTTTAGCTATAAACATTTGTTCATCACAGAAGTTGACGAAAAAATATTTCTTTGACCTCAAGGCTTGTTTATACCTTAAGGCAGGCCGCAAAATGCTGGTTACCAACGTCCATGAGTCTTGGGCGATTCTCGGCACAGCTGGCTTCTGCAATCGGACAACGGGTTCTGAAGACACAGCCACTGGGTGGATTGATAGGGGATGGCAAATCGCCTTCCAGCAGTTCGATTTCCTTGGCTTTTTCCAGCTCAGGATCAGGGATAGGAACCGCTGACAGTAAAGCTTTTGTGTAGGGATGACGCGGGTCATCGTACATAGGCTCCACTTTGGCGGTTTCTACCTCGTTACCCAGGTACATGACCAGTACCCGGTCACTGATGTGTTTCACTACGCTCAGGTCGTGGGCAATAAAGATCAGTGACAGACCCATTTCTTTCTGAAGTTCTTTCAGCAGATTAACTACCTGAGCCTGAATAGAAACGTCCAGAGCACTCACCGGTTCATCGCAGATCACAAGCTTGGGCTTGAGTATCAGTGCCCGGGCAATACCGATACGCTGACACTGACCTCCAGAGAATTCATGGGGGTAACGGTTAATGACGTTAGGCAGCAAGCCCACCTTGGCCATCATTTCACGAACCTGAGAGAGAATCTCGTCTTTCGACCGCTCTGGATAATAGTTACGCAGAGGCTCGGCAATAATGTCGCCTACCGTCATTCTGGGGTTCAGAGAAGCCAGAGGATCCTGAAAAATCATCTGGATATCCTTGCGGATAGTTTTCATGGCTTTTTCTGGCAGTTCGGCAATGTTGCCGTTCTGCCAGAGAATTTCACCCTCAGTAGCCTTTACCAGGCCAATGATGGAGCGTGCCAGGGTCGATTTCCCACAACCAGACTCTCCCACTACTCCAAGGGTTTCTCCTTCGAACAGATCAAAGCTGACACCATCAACAGCTTTCAGTACCGGGGATTTTTCCCAGGGCCAGCTCTTGGCTTTGTGAATCGGGAAATGAACTTTAATGTCCCGTACTTTCAACAGGGGTTGAAGATTTTCCATAGTGGGCTGAAGGCTCATGCTGCGTCCTCCTTATGGCTGTTGTCAAAAAACGTATCCGGTGTCCAGAAACAGGCCTTCTGACGGCCGTCACCAAAGTTTTCCAGTGGTGGCGCTTCCTGTTGGCAACGTTGCATGACATGCGGGCAACGTTCCTGGAAAGGACAGCCCTGTGGCAGGCTTAGCAGGTTGGGAGGATTGCCCGGGATAGTAGGCAGAATCTCGCCTTGTGTATCCAGTCTTGGAATAGCTTCAAGCAAACCACGGGAATATGGATGACGAGGGTCATAAAAGACATCGTTAGTGGTGCCATATTCCATGGTACGACCTGCATACATCACCAGCACCTTGTCACAGATACCTGCTACCACGCCCAGATCGTGAGTGATCATGATGATGGCGGTGTTGAACTCGGTTTTCAGGTCGTTCAGCAATTCCATAATCTGTGCCTGAACCGTTACGTCCAGGGCGGTGGTGGGTTCGTCAGCAATCAGCAGTTTTGGACGACACATCAAAGCCATGGCGATCATGACCCGTTGGCGCATACCGCCCGAAAACTCATGAGGGTACATGTTCATGCGTTTGCGCGCTTCCGGCATCTTGACCGCATCGAGCATTTTCACAGATTCTTCAAAGGCTTCTTTCTTACTCATGCCTTTGTGCAGCTGAAGCACTTCCATCAACTGAGGCCCTACTTTCATGTAAGGGTTCAGAGAAGTCATGGGGTCCTGAAAGATCATGGAGATCTTTTGGGCCCGGATGCGATTCAGCTCCGTTTCACTCAGGCCTAGAATATTCTGATCTTCAAATTTAGCCGAGCCTTCAATAATGCCGTTTTTGGCCAGCAGGCCCATCAGGGCAAAAGCGGTCTGGCTTTTACCCGAACCGGACTCTCCGACCAGGCCCAGTGTTTCACCGGCCTTCAGGGAGAAGGTCATATTGTTTACAGCAGTGACATCCCCATCGGGAGTCGTGAATCTAACCCGCAGGTTATCGACATCTAACAGATTCATTCCAGCCTCCGGGTTATCTGTCTTTCGGATCCAGGGCATCACGCAGCCCGTCGCCAATAAAGTTGAAACAGAACAAAGTGATCACCAGAAAAGACGTCGGGAAGGCCAGCTGCCAGATCGCCACTTCCATCGAGGTCGCACCTTCGTTCACCAGTGCACCCCAGCTGGTCATGGGTTCCTGGACACCGAGGCCCAGGAAACTCAGGAAAGATTCAAACAGAATCATGCCCGGCACCAACAGGGAGGCGTAAACCACGACTATACCCAGCAGGTTGGGAATCAGGTGACGGAAAATAATCTGGGTAGAGTTAGCACCACTGATTATGGCGGCTTCAACAAATTCTTTGCTCTTCAGGCTCAAGGTCTGTCCCCTTACGATACGAGCCATATCCAGCCAGGATACCGCTCCTATCGCGATAAAGATCAGCAGGATGGAGCGCCCGAAGAAGGTAATCATCAGGATAACCAGGAACATGAATGGGAAAGACTGAAGAATCTCCAGTGCTCTCATCATGAGGTTATCAACACGACCGCCCAGGAAGCCCGCCATGGAACCATAAATAGTTCCAATAATCACAGCGACCAGAGCACCCATTGCTCCAACCATGAACGAGATACGGCCTCCTTCAAGGGTACGGACAAACAGGTCTCGACCCAGGTGGTCGGTGCCGAAGAAGTGGCCGGTTTCCATAGAAGGGGGTGCGGCCATGTTGGCCCAGTCAATTTCGTCGTAGGTAAACTGGCTGGCCATGGGGCCAAAGATGATCAAAAAAGTCACGGCCACCAGAACGACCATACTAGCGACAGCTGCCTTGTTACTCAGGAAACGTCGACGGGCATCTGCCCAGAGGCTGCGTCCTTCAATCTCCAATCGCTCGTTGGAAAGCTGCTCGGAGAAATTTTCCACAGCCTTGTGGCTTTCTTCTTTCGCCATTTTATTCACAGTGCCTGCTTTTAACGAGATAGACGCCATGGTTTAACTCCCCACCCTGATTTTCGGATCGATCAATCCGTAGAGGATATCGACGACAGCGGTGAACAGGATGGTCAGAGATCCAATGATGATAGTCAGCCCCAGTACCAGGGAGTAGTCCCGGTTCAGTGCGCCGTTGACAAAATGCTGGCCAATGCCGGGCAGGCCAAACACGGTTTCAATCACAACGGAGCCGGTGATAATGCCTACAAAAGCTGGCCCAAGATAGGAAACAACCGGCAGCAATGCAGGCTTCAGGGCATGCTTAAGAATAATGTGATGTTTTGGCAAACCCTTGGCACGAGCAGTACGGATAAAGTTGCTGCTCAGGGTTTCGATCATGCTGGAGCGCATGATACGGGCGACGGCTGCCACATAAAGAATGGCCATGGCGGCGACAGGTAGAATCATGTTCTGCCAGCTGCCATCGTTCCAGCCACCGGCGGGTAACCACTTAAGACTAATAGAGAAAATCAGCACCATCAGTGGTGCAATAACGAAAGAAGGCAGAACAACACCGATCATAGAGAAGGTCATGACCGTGTAATCAACCCAGGAATTCTGTTTCAGGGCAGCCAGAGTACCCAGTCCAACACCCATTACCACCGTGAAAAGAAAGGCGAGGGCTCCAATGGTCAGAGAAACCGGGAAGCTTTGAGCAACCAGTTCGTTAACGGTGTAATCCTTGTACTTGAAAGAAGGTCCCAGGTCTCCCTGCAGAAGGTCTTTCAGGTAATAGGCGAATTGTTGCCAGAGGGGTTTGTCTAGGTGGTACTTGGCTTCCAGGTTGGCCAGAATTTCCGGTGGCATGTTGAAATCACCGGTAAAAGGGCTGCCTGGCGCCATCTGCATCAGAAAAAACGACAACAGAACGAGAATGAACAGTGTCGGGATGGCAACGCCAATGCGCTTTAGAATAAATGTAAACATAGGTACACCATTTGTTAGTCTCAGACGACTATGTGTCCCTGACTGCATATCGATCAGTCCGGAGTCTGAACGAGAGTAATCTCTCAATCAGACTCCTCTACCGGGGTTACCAGTATGGCTGATCTCTACACCAGCGGGATTATTGCTTCTTAATGAACAGATCCCTGGTGTAAACGTTGTCCTCAACATTGCTCATGGGGTAACCGCCTACGCGTGGCTTAACCAGTCGGCTGGTTACGTATTGATAGATAGGTGCGACAGGCATTTCATCAGCCAGAATCTTTTCGGCTTCAGTGTAGAGGTGGGCACGCTCTTCGTCGCTGGTCACAACACGGGACTCGGACATCAGCTTGTCGTACATCTCGTTAACAAACTGTGAGTCATTCTGACCGTGAGTTGAAGTATTCAGATCCAGCATGGTGGAAGCTTCATTGTAGTCGCCAATCCAGCCAGCACGAGCTACATCAAACTTACCGTCGTTACGGGAGTCGAGGAAGGTTTTCCATTCCTGATTCACCAGCGTCACCTTAACACCCAGAGGCTTCCACATTTGTGCAATAGCGATGGCTACTTTCTTGTGGGCTTCGTCGGTGTTGTAAAGCAGATCGAACTCCAGTGTTTTGTTCGGGCCGTAACCAGCTTCGGTCAGCAAACGCTTGGCTTCAGTATTACGCTCTGCCTGAGACATTTTGCTGTAGTCAGTGGATGGTGGAACAAAGCCACTGACGGTTTCAGGCGTAAAGGTGTAAGCAGGCTTTTCACCCTGACCCTTAACGTACTTGCTGATGGCGTCACGGTTGATGGCGTAAGACAGAGCTTTACGTACACGGACATCATCAAAAGGCTTACGCTTGGTGTTGAAGGTGTAGTAGTAAGTACCCAGGTAAGGTGTCACTCTGACTTCGTTTGGAATTTGTTTTTTCAGGGATTTGAAATGCTCAACCGGAATGAGGTTGGTCATATCCAGCTCGTCAGCCTTGTAACGGTTCAGCTCAGAAGTCGTGCTGACGATAGGCAGATAGGTCACTTTGTTGATGACCGTTGCCTTGTCGTTCCAGTAGTTGCTGTTACGCTCCAGAACTATTTTTTCGTTTACACGCCAGTTGGCCAGCTTGTAGGCACCGTTGGATACCATGTTGCCTGGACGGGTCCAGTTATCACCAAACTTCTCAACGACTTTTTGTGGTACCGGGAAGGTGGTCTGGTGAGCCAGCATCTTGATGAAATAAGGCACAGGCTTTTCCAGGGTAACCTGGAAAGTTTTGTCATCAACGGCTTTTACACCCAGGCTATCTGCGGGCTTTTTGCCTTTAACAATGGCAGAAGCGTTAATGATGGTTGGGATTTCCATGAACCAGGCATAGCGAGAAGCTGTTTCAGGATCAACTGCACGTTGGAAAGCGAAAACAAAATCGCCGGCAGTGACAGGGTCGCCGTTGGACCACTTGGCTGTGTCACGAATTTTAAATGTAAATACTTTATTGTCTTCAGACACTGTCCAGCTTTCAGCCTGACCTGGAATGGTGTTGCCGTCTGCATCCTGAGTAACCAGACCTTCAAAAAGGTCCTTGGTAACGCTTGAGCCTGGAACACCTTCTACTTTCTGGGGATCGATGGAAGCGGGCTCTGCACCGTTACCGCGAACCAGTTCCTGGACTTGTGCCAGTTGAGTGCCTGCTGGAACGATAGCAGCGTTGGCGCTGGTGACGGCCATGATGCTGGCGGCCAGAGTTAAAGCCGGAATGCCGGCAAACTTCAGAGCCTTGAGTGGCTTCTTCATATTGTTATCCCCTTCATTCGATGACCGGCCTGTTAACGGTCAACGCATAATTCTGATTGGAGTTATGGTCATGGGCGGGAGCTGTTGCTACTGGCGGATCTGCCAGTGCAAGACGAGTAACACACGATCCTGTGCATTGTCGCTTTATAACACCCTGTTTGATGATCTCAACCTGAGTAAAGAGTCATGATCAGGGACTGCTTTTATTTATTGGACGTTTGTCGTCAATTCCGCCGGGTACTGCATGATCCCGAAACAGCCATGAGCGATGAAAGTCACTGATGACAGAAATCTTCACCCGTTCATTGCATCAGCTTTTCGAATTCTGTGTTTTTGATACGGAAAAACCGAATCGCAATGAGCGGGTAACTGAATATAACTAAAAGTTGTGAGAAGGATCAAGAAGGTTTTTGAATAAATGTACGTAAAAGGCGCATCGTCCGAACAGGTTAACTCTTTGATATTGCTGGCAAAACAGGTAAATCAACTGATTTATTTCTATGGGGTGGTGATAGGTTCTGACGGTGGGTATGAAGCAGTTTGTTTATGCTGGCGGAGTTATACCTTTTTTCCGGTGCGTCTGGCGATCATTATTTTGTAGGGATGACATTAATTGAGTGGGATCTCACAGGTTTCAATGCTGGAGGCTGTCATGCAACAACCTCCAAACTGGCAGATATCAACCGAGATAATTGGCGATACCGTCCATGAACATTTGCACGGACAGCATGACCAGAATCATCCCCATCAATCGCTCAATAGCGAATACTCCGCGATTGCCCAATACTCTCATGAACTGGCCTGAGCACAGCAGAATAGCAGCAGAAATACCCCAGGCGATCAGCAGTGCGGTGACAAGCTTACCTTGCTCTCCTGGGTGCTGATTACCCAGCAGAATCAGAGTGGCCAGAATAGAAGGACCAGCAATCAAAGGGGTTGCCAGTGGCACGATGAAAGGCTCGCCATCGGGTGTGTCACCCATAATGCCGCCACCACGACTGGGAGGGAAAATCATCTTGATTGCGATAATAAACAGAATTATCGCCCCTGCTATGCTGACCGCTTCTTGTCTGAGATGCAGCGTTCTCAGCATTGAATCACCCACAAACAGAAAGACCACCAGAATAAATAAGGCGATCAGCATTTCGCGCATCAAGATTTTGGCCCGACGTTTGGGCGGGACGGTTTTTAGAACAGAGATAAATATGGGCATATTGCCGAGTGGATCCATAATAAGGAACAGCAATATGGCTGTGGAGTATATTTCCATCAGTGCAGCTCAGACTCGAAAAATTAGAATTAATAGGATTGAGCGGGCTTATATCATCTGGTCTTTAAAAAACCAATCCTGACTTATTCTGCTGTATACGAATCACCACCTACGATGAAGAGAAAGGTGGTGATGCTTTGGGGTTGAGGAGATACCTGGCTTGGAAGCGTTTCAGATAACGAAGTTTTTCTGGGCAACTAACAACGCTAATCTAGCTTGCTTGTCTTTAACGTATCCTGAACTTTGCTCAGCGGTTTGTGCACTGAGATTTTCATGAAACTTTTCGGCCTGCTTTTCAGCGTTGTAGATTTCCTGATTATCCAGCTGACTGTCAGCAACCCAGTTAGTCTGCGTCTGGTGGGTAGCCGCTGTATCTACTGGTTTGATGGCTTCGCTCATGATTATTCTCCCCAAATCATGTATTGATCTGGGAAGATTAGGTCTAGTTGGTACGAGTGTCTGTACTACTATGGGCGAAAATGAACTTTAGTTATATAAAATATATTTTTAATAACTTATTTAAGATCCAAATATTCATCTTTCAGCTTTACGTAGTTACCCGCGCCATAAGAGAAGAAAGCTTTCTCTTTTTCACTGACTGGGCGGACTTTCTGGGCTGGGTTGCCTTTGTAGACATAGCCGCTTTCCAGTCTCTTTCCTGGAGGAACCAGACAGCCTGCTGCAACAATGACCTCTTCTTCAACAACAGCCCCATCCATGACCACGGCTCCAATCCCGATCAGACAGCGGTTGTGGATAGTGCAGCCATGCAAAGTCACTTTATGCCCAACAGTCACCTCGTCACCAATGATCAGAGGGTAGCCATCAGGGTTAAAAGAGCTGGCATGAGTGATATGCAGGACAGAACCATCCTGAATACTGGTGCGTGAGCCAATACGGATGCGGTGCATATCTCCCCGCACAACCGCCATGGGCCAGACCGAGCTGTCTTCTCCGATCTCTACGTCACCCAGCACCAGAGCGGTTTCATCGACAAATACTCGATCATCCAGTTTTGGAGTATGACCCCTGAAAGTTCTGATGGAACGGCTGCTCATAGTCTTTATCGCTCTGTTCTTTGTTGTCTGGCCTTGGGGTTGGCCATTTCCACATTGATACTAGGAGCCTGTCGGACTTAAGACTATTTCGGCCTAAACTCCAGAAAGAACGGCCCAATTATTCGATGAATTCGATTAAATAGGTCAACTATTCTCACGAATCCATCGAATAATTCGACTCGTTCTACTGAAATTTATGCTCGAAAGCATAAGACCGACAGACTCCTGGGACTTTTTGGTCACCCGGTTTGGGCCACACTTGTTTTTCAAGTATTGCATTGTCCTTGAAAACCGATAATCCTGCACCCATAGACATAATAAGAACGTACAGACTTGAGTCTGGACAATAAACAGCGAGAAACAGCGAGCATCTGAAATATGAGTAACCCACTGCTGGACACCTGTGAACTGCCTCCTTTTGCCAAAATCAAACCGGAGCATGTGAAGCCGGCTGTTGAGTCGATCATTGCCGAGAGTGAGCAGGCGGTTGATGCACTTCTGGCTGAAAAGTCTCAGGCATTCAGCTGGAACACTCTGCAGGAGCCTATGGATACTCTGGGAGATAAATTGAACCAGGCGTGGTCTCCCGTTGGCCATATGAACGCTGTCGTCAACACCGATGAGCTGAGAGATGCCTACAATGCCTGTCTTCCTCTGCTCTCCGAATATTCAACACGTTTGGGTCAGAATCAGGACCTCTATCAGGCTTATCTGACGCTTTCCGAGTCTGCCGAATTCGAAACCCTGGACAAGGCTCAGAAAAAAGTCATTACCGATAATCTTCGCGATTTCAAACTGGCCGGTGTTGCCCTGCCCCAAGAGAAAAAAGCCCGTTATGGTGACATTCAAAAGCGTTTATCTGAATTGACGAGCAAATTCTCTGACAACGTTCTGGATGCCACTATGGCCTGGTCCAAGCTGATTACGGATGAGTCAGAGCTGGTTGGACTGCCAGAGTCTGCATTGGCAGGAGCCAGACAGCTGGCAGAATCCAAAGGTCACAGCGAAGGCTGGATGCTGAATCTGGATTTCCCCAGCTATTTTCCTGTGATCACTTACGCAGATAATCGTGAGCTGAGAGAAGAGGTTTATACCGCATTCAGTACCCGGGCATCCGATCAGGGTCCTAATGCTGGTGAGTTTGATAATTCAGACAACATTAATGAAATCCTCAAGCTGCGCCAGGAGCTGGCCGAGCTGCTGGACTTTAACAATTATGCAGAATACTCACTGGCCACCAAAATGGCCGACTCTACTGATAAAGTCTTGGAGTTTCTGGAAGATCTGGCCCGTCAAAGCAAGCCTCAGGCTGAAAAAGAACTGAATGAACTGAGAGCGTTTGCCAATAAAGAGCATGGCGCTGAAGATCTGCAGGCTTGGGACATTGGTTACTATGGCGAGAAGCTAAGACAACAGCGTTACTCTATTTCCCAGGAAGAGCTGCGCCCCTGGTTCCCGTCTGAGAAAGCAGTGAGCGGCATGTTCTCCGTTGTAGAGCGTCTGTTTGGCATTACGGTTGAAAAGGTGGCCGATGTTGAAACCTGGCACAAGGATGTCAGCTTCTTCAATGTGGTTCGAAACGGCGAAGTGATTGGACGTTTCTATCTGGACCTGTTCGCCCGTGAGCACAAGCGGGGTGGTGCCTGGATGGATGAGTGCCGGGTGCGTCGCAAGATTGGAGATAAAGTCCAGCTACCAGTGGCTTATCTGACGTGTAACTTCACTCCTCCCGTTGGTGATCAGCCTGCATTGCTGACTCATGATGAAGTGGTTACCCTATTCCACGAATTTGGCCACGGTCTGCATCATATGCTGACACAGGTTGATTATTCTGCGGTATCCGGTATTAATGGCGTTGCCTGGGATGCTGTAGAATTGCCCAGCCAGTTTTTGGAAAACTGGTGCTGGGAAGAGGAAGGTCTGGCCCTGATCTCCGGGCATTTTGAAACGGGTGAGGCTCTGCCAAAAGACAAACTGGATAAACTTCTGGCCGCTAAAAACTTTCAGTCTGCCATGATGATGGTGCGTCAGCTGGAGTTTTCACTGTTTGATTTTAAGCTGCACAAAAACTTCAGCAGTGGAAAAAGTGTTCAGGAGATTCTGGACGAAGTGCGCAGTCAGGTGTCTGTAGTCACTCCTCCGGCTTTCAATCGTTTCCAGCATGGCTTCAGCCATATTTTTGCTGGTGGTTACGCAGCAGGCTACTACAGCTATAAGTGGGCTGAGGTGTTGTCTGCTGATGCGTTCTCTCGATTTGAAGACGAAGGCATATTCAACCGCCAGACCGGTGAATCCTTCCTCCATGAAATTCTGGAGAAAGGCGGTTCCGCCGAGCCTATGGAACTGTTTGTTAATTTTCGTGGCCGTGAGCCAGAAGTTGACGCCCTGCTGCGTCACTCTGGTATTTTTGCATAAACAGCCATGAGCGAAGAAAAAGACTTAGATTGTGAGCTGCTGGCTCATGATCTGATGAAGCAATCAAGCCCTGGGATCATTGGGTCTCAGGGCTTCATTATTTTTATAGGCTATTGGCATCAGAGCTATGACAACGAAAAGGTTTATTGCCGGAGCAGTCTGTCCATCCTGTGGTCATCAGGATTCGGTGAGAATGTACAGTGAGAACGGTGAGAATTTTCGCGAGTGTGTGGATTGCGGATTTTCGGATGAGATGGAAAAAGATCCTTCTCTTACGGGGAAACCTCCAGTGACGAGGGTCTCCCCAGAAGATATGAAGTCGAATGATGATGCTAACAAGGACAGCGGTGTTCAGATCGTACGAATACTGGATCAAAAGCCTTGAGTTCGAAAACAAAAATTGTCATTAACCTTTCTAGATACGGTGCTTTGCTTGAGCAAAGCGCCTGGGCGTTTGAGGCCTGACAAGCGTTTTTCAAATACAGTCCTATGCATTAACGTCTACTTCAATCGCCAGCGTTCGGATCAGGCTGCTGACGTAAATTTCAGTTCAATGCCCATACGGCTTGAGAGGCAATTCCATTTTGACCAGGTGGATATCCATTGCTCTGGATTTCGGTTATTCACGAAGTCTTTGAACATTCGATCATTATAAACTTCCTGAGAACGCATCATCTGCTTTACCGTCTGCTCAACAATCTTGTCCAGCTCATTACCGAACTCTTCACCCAAAATGGCATGAATGATCAGGTTGGCCCAGGTCATATTCATTGGGATCAGGGTGCATCCGGTTTTGGACAGATAACTGTCGTTTACTTCTTCAATCAGTCTGTGAGCAAAGTAGGCCTTATCCAGCAAATCAAACAGTCCTACTTCATTGTGAGATTGCAGAACAGGTGCCAGAAAGTTCTCTTCGGCGATGCTCAGAAAGGGGGATATGAAACTCTCGATTTCCAGTTCCTGTGAAGCCTGGTCCAGTGCTCCAAGAAAATTAGGCACATGATCAATGTATTCATCTGCAAACTTCAGCAGGGTTTCACTGGCCATGTCTTCGGGAAGTTCAATCGTATGATGCAACTGTTCCAGTTGCTGACAGACAAGCGACTGAAGATGGCATGAGCCTTCTTCGTGCTTTCGGGCACAATCGATCAGATTGCTAATTGCCTGCACATCCATGATGTGTCTCCGTTGCGTTGAGATCAAAGTGGGTACTGCAACGTCATTGTGAAGCTGATAAAAGACCATAGTGCCATCTAGAACACAAGCTTTTTTAAATACCTCTTTTTCATAATATGAAGATCTTTTATTCATTAAAGTTAAAATAATATAAGACTGTAAAACACGATAAAAATGAAAAAGTGCAAGCCCTTGTGCAGTCAAAAAAATGACGCACTATATATGCTTAAAAAGGTAAGTCTGATGGAGAATCTTGAAGATGAAATGAAGATTTTGTTAATAGACTGATTGGATGTTCGAATCCGTGATAGGGATCACAATGCAATGGTGGAGAAATAGAAAAATTAACACAATGTGCAAACAGCGGTTCTTTTCCTTAAATGAGCAGAAGCCTAATAGAGATCCACTCTTCTATTAATGCTCAAGATTATGGCCAGTTAAAATCCCCCTACCCTTATTTAAACGACAAGTGACGGTTTAATTCAAGATATTTTTTAACAAGACTCTTTTCATTTCCTGCAATCATGTTGTTTAATGAGGTTCTGGGACTATACTCAGTGAGCGATTATTGTCAGACTGAATTGTCACGCAATGCGTATCACGGGTATTGGTATTTGCAGGGTGTTCCTGTGTTGTGGGTTTTGCAGGTTGGGTCCGAAGTAGTATGACGTTGTCAGTTACTTAACGGTCGCTTGTGATTGAATATTGGCACTTTGGACTTCCGCAGGCAGCCTCGAGCTGGGTTATTTCTTTTTTCTCCATGAGATAAAAGAAATAACAGGCAAGCGGTTGGTTGGAAGTTCTGTTCGTTAAGTGCACTGAGGTTTTTCAGGCAAGATGCTGTGATAGCTCCTGTCCAGTGGACATATGTGGACGATAGGGGCTAACGACAATAAATTAAGTCAGTAAACGCTGTTCTGGTATACAGGTAAACCTGTCCAGATTTTCTCGATTACTGCTCCAACACCTCTGAAAGCAAGGCTTTGGGTCTGCTCAATAATAATAAGAAGTCTCCGCCTGGTCTGGGCGGACAGTCAGGGGATGTAAGGGAATGTTGCAGCACGCACTAGCTCTCTTTCTTTTGATAAAAGCTGCCGTAAGCGGGACAAAAAGCATGAGCGGGAAATATCGCCCACCCTGGATGTTACAAGTGGCGAGGTTTCGGTATGGCAGCCTTTTTCAAATAATTTGGTCATCATTGTCATGGCTGAGATCAAGTGGAAGCTTGGTTTCTTTGTCTCGTTTCAATTTTAGAAAACGACTTTCTTTGATGCAGAAAGGAATCGGTCAGTCTTTCTTATGGTTTTTGGCCAGCCTGTCAGGTTTTTTGATTCCCACTCGCGTTTTCGCTGACTGGGAAGTCAATATGACTGAGGGTGTTACTGCAGTCAGTCGATCCATTTACGATCTCCACATGGCCATATTTATTATTTGTGTCGTGATAGGGATTGTTGTATTTGGTGTCATGTTTTATTCCATCTTGATGCATCGTAAATCAAGAGGAGCAAAACCCCATCCGTTTCATGAAAGTACCCTGGTTGAAATACTGTGGACGACCATCCCATTTTTAATTCTGGTGGGCATGGCTATTCCGGCAACCAAAACACTAATAGATATTTACGATACTGATGAAGCCGAAATTGATATCAAGATTACGGGCTATCAGTGGAAGTGGCAGTATGAGTATCTGGGTGAAGAGGTCTCTTTCTTTAGTAATCTTCAAACGCCTCCTGAACAGATTTATAACATTCGCAGTAAAAATCCCAATTATCTTCTGGAAGTAGACGAACCGCTGGTATTACCTACCGGTAAAAAAATTCGGTTTCTGGTGACTGCTGCGGATGTTATTCATTCCTGGTGGGTACCTGCATTTGCCGTTAAGCGGGATGCTATCCCAGGTTTTATAAACGAAGCCTGGACCAACATAGATCGACCCGGAATTTATCGTGGCCAGTGTGCAGAACTTTGCGGAAAAGATCATGGCTTTATGCCGATTGTGGTGGATGTCAGAACACCAGAAGATTACGCAAAATGGCTGACGGAAAAGAAAGAAGCGGCTGCTAAAGAGAGAGAGCTGACCAGCAAGGACTGGACGATGGTTGAGCTAATGGAACGCGGTAAGAAGACTTACGAAAAAGTCTGTGCGGCCTGCCACCAGGTTAACGGTGAAGGTATGCCACCGATTTTCCCTGCTCTCAAGGGCTCGAAAATGGCCGTCGAGAAAGATCAGATCAAGGCACATATTGATATTGTGGTGAACGGTAAGAAAGGCACAGCTATGCAGGCCTTTGCTGCTCAGTTAAGTGAAGTCGATATTGCGGCTGTTATTACCTACGAAAGAAACGCCTGGGGTAATAATACCGGTGATCTCATCACGCCCAAGCAGATTTTGGAGTACAAGCAAACCGGGGAGTACAAGACAGCAGATACTGAAGACTCAGACAAGTCTTCTGTTGTCAGTAAAGCGACGGCTGACAAGCCGGCAATAAACCCACATCAGGCTGGACTGTGAGGAATACAACCATGACTGCTGTGACAGACACATGCTCTAATAAAGAGCCGAATGAACATCATGACCATCACGGCCCTGCCAAGGGCTGGATGCGCTGGGTGCTGACTACGAACCATAAAGACATAGGCTCTATGTATTTGTGGTTCAGCTTTATCATGTTCCTGACCGGTGGTGCGATGGCGATGGTTATCCGGGCGGAACTGTTCCAGCCGGGTATGCAGATTGTCGACCCCGGCTTTTTCAACCAGATGACGACCATGCACGGTCTTATTATGGTATTTGGTGCGGTCATGCCTGCCTTTGTCGGGCTGGCCAACTGGATGATCCCGTTAATGATTGGTGCGCCAGACATGGCTCTGCCAAGAATGAATAACTGGAGTTTCTGGATTCTGCCTTTCGCTGCAGTGATGCTGGTTAGCACTCTGTTTATGGAAGGGGGGGGACCTAACTTTGGCTGGACATTCTACGCGCCGCTATCAACCACCTATGCACCGCCTTCTACTACTTTCTTTATCTTTGCTATTCACATGCTGGGGATCTCGTCGATCATGGGGGCGATCAATATTATCGCCACCATTCTGAATCTGCGGGCACCGGGCATGACCATGATGAAGATGCCGCTGTTCGTTTGGACCTGGCTGATTACGGCGTATCTGTTGATTGCTGTTATGCCTGTTTTGGCCGGCGCTGTGACCATGATGCTGATGGACATTCACTTCGGTACCAGCTTCTTTAATGCAGGTGGTGGTGGTGACCCTGTTTTGTTCCAGCATATCTTCTGGTTCTTTGGTCATCCGGAAGTGTACATCATGATCCTGCCCTCATTCGGAATCGTGTCAGCTATTTTGCCCACCTTTGCCAGAAAGCCACTGTTTGGCTACACCTCAATGGTGTATGCCACCGCGAGTATTGCTTTTCTGTCGTTTATTGTCTGGGCACACCACATGTTTACCGTAGGCATTCCACTGGTAGGCGAACTGTTCTTTATGTACGCCACCCTGCTGATTGCTGTTCCTACAGGAGTGAAGGTATTCAACTGGGTAACCACTATGTTCAGGGGGGCTATGACTTTTGAAACTCCCATGCTGTTCAGTATTGCCTTCGTGGTGCTGTTCACAATAGGTGGTTTCTCAGGACTGATGCTGGCTATCGCGCCAGCGGATTTCCAGTACCACGACACCTATTTTGTAGTGGCTCATTTCCACTATGTACTGGTGCCTGGAGCAATTTTTGCCATCTTTGCAGCGGTCTACTATTGGTTGCCCAAGTGGACGGGTCATATGTATGACGAGACCTTGGGTAAGGCGCACTTCTGGTTATCCTTCATCGGTATGAACCTGACTTTCTTCCCTATGCATTTCATAGGACTGGCAGGAATGCCCAGGCGTATTCCCGATTACGCCCTGCAGTTTGCGGACTTCAACATGATTGCCAGTATTGGTGGTTTCATGTTCGGGACCACACAGCTGTTCTTCCTGTTCATTGTGATCAAGTGCATCAGGGGTGGCGAGAAAGCCAAAGATGAAAGCTGGGAAGGTGCAGAGGGGCTGGAGTGGAGTTTGCCTTCGCCAACCCCTTATCACACGTTCACCACGCCACCGGATGTGAAGTAATGAGTGAGAAGGATGACGCCCCGGTCGACCTGTCGCGAAGAACTGTTATCAAAACAGGTCTGGTGGCCGGCGGTATGTTTGGTTTTGGCTTTGCCATGGTCCCGATTTACAACGTGTTTTGTAAGGTGACAGGACTCAACGGCAAAACCGACCCAAATCCTTACCAGTACAACGCTGAAACGGCTGAGGTGGATACCAGCCGAAAGATTAAAGTGCAGTTTGTGGCAACAAAAAATGCTGGGATGAGTTGGGATTTCAAGCCAAGTGCCACTGAGGTTGTGGTTCATCCTGGCCAGGTTGGAGAGCTGGAGTTTTTTGCCCGCAACCCCACCGGTGAACGCATGATTGGCCAGGCCATTCCCAGCGTTTCACCTTTTCAGGCCACTAACTATTTGCACAAAGTAGAATGTTTCTGCTTCACCACCCAGACTTTGGAAGCAGGCGAAGAAAAAGTCATGCCGCTGAGAATTATTGTGGATCAGGCATTACCCCGGCATATCACCAAACTAACACTGTCGTACACGCTGTTTGACGTGACGACAATGGGAGAGAGGACACTGCCGTCCTGAGGAGATTCTGATGGCTCAAGAAGGTGAAGGTACCTACTATGTTCCGGCCCAGAGCAAATGGCCGATCATAGCCTCGATAGGTCTTTTTACCATGCTGTTAGGTGCAGGCATGATGATGAATGACATGTCTGCCGGGGTAAAAGATTCGTTTGCACATTATGTGTTTTTAGGTGGCTCGCTGATCATGGCCTACATGCTGTTTGGCTGGTTCAGTAATGTCATCGAGGAGTCTCAAAAGGGGCTCTACAGTGCACAGATGGACCGCAGCTTCCGCTGGGGTATGGGCTGGTTTATCTTTTCGGAAGTGATGTTTTTTGCGGCATTCTTCGGAACGCTCTTTTATATCCGTTATTTTGCTGTGCCCTGGCTCGCCGGTGAGGGTGACGGTGTTTCCACCCATGAACACCTCTGGCCTGAGTTTGAGGCTGCCTGGCCGCTGATGACTAACCCGGATAATGAAACCTTTCCGGGTGCCAAGGGGTTGATTGATCCGTTCCATTTACCCTTACTGAATACTCTGTTGCTTGTGGCTTCCAGTATTACTTTGACGATTGCTCATCATGCCCTCAGAAAGGCAGAAAGAACCAAAGTCAAAGTCTGGATGATCCTAACTCTGATCCTGGGTTTCGCGTTTCTCTATTTTCAATTTGAAGAGTATGCCGAAGCCTACAATGATCTGGGTCTGACACTGAGTGCGGGGATCTATGGTTCAACCTTCTTTATTCTGACCGGGTTTCATGGCGTTCATGTAACTCTGGGTGCCATGATGCTGTTGATCATGCTGGTGCGAATTTATAAAGGTCATTTCGAACCGGACAACCATTTTGCTTTTGAGGCATCCAGTTGGTACTGGCATTTTGTGGATGTGGTCTGGATCGGCCTGTTTATTTTTGTCTATTTGATATGAGGAGAGTACCGCTACTTCCTGCTGGAAGTGGCGGTTACCGATTCCCAAGACTCAGCGATACAACCAGGGAGCATTACTGTGAATGTCTCCAAACAGCCAGGCCACCACGATGATCAACATGATCAGGGCGGTCAGGCCAACCCGGGCGGTGAGAGAGTTCACCAGTTTGGCAGAACTGCCTTCACCCTTAAGTAAAAAGAACAGACCTCTGCCCAGGCAGAAAAGCACTGCAAGAAATAGAAGAACAATAATAATTTTTAACCACATAAAAAGCTCCCTGCTGATGCTTAGGTTATGAAAAATAGGTTGCTTGGTTGTTTTTTACATCTATGTATGGCGCAACTATTTTTCATACGCTATAGGCATTCAGATCAGAATAACAGTGGAGTTTGGTAGAGCACCAGATGTTGAAGTATAGCCAGTTTAGTTATCGACCCTTGATGAGCTATCGCGTTAAGTTGTCGCTGTTGGTGGTGCTGCTTTTGCCCCTTCTGATCAAGCTGGGGTTTTGGCAGTTGTCCCGATATCAGGAGAAGCTCGAGCTTGAGCAGACCCTGGCAGAGCGACAAACCATGCCTGCACTCAGCCTGTCTGATGTCAGTCGTTTTGCTGATTCCATGTATCTTCCAGTAAGTGTCCGTGGTCGTTTTCTTTTCGATCGAGCTTTTCTTCTTGATAACCAGATCCATGAAGGCCGCGCCGGCTATGATCTGATCATGCCATTTCTCTCTAATGACGGTCAGTATCTGTTGATTAACAGAGGTTGGATGCCAGGCCAAACCAGAGAAAAATTGCCAGAAATCGATACGCCAAAGGGTGAACTGGAGTTAACGGGCAAGCTTTATCGGTTATTGGGCACGCCGTTCATGCTGGGAGAAGATGCCTGGAAAGAAGGGTGGCCAAAGCGTATCCAGGCCATCAATTTTGAACGAATGGGTAACGCGTTGGAACAGACTCTTCCCTACTACATTCTGAAACTGGGAGAGAACCAGACTAGCGCTTATCTGGTTCGACCTTTGGCGATGAAAACAACCTCCCAGAAACACCTTGGCTACGCTATTCAATGGTTTTTAATGGCGCTGGTGTTACTTGGGCTCTATCTCTGGCAGATGAGATCGACAGCCATGAGCCAAAGGAAGCAACCGGAACCGATATCAGCGACAGGCAGAGGAGAAAAATAAATGGGACAGGACGTTGTTGAACAAACGGCGGATAAAAATGCCGGTAATGGCAGCGAAAAGAAAGTAAAAGCTCGCTGGCAACTGGCTCTGGTGATTCTGATGCCTTCACTGGCTATGGGACTGGCCTGGTACTTTTATTTTTTTGGTACTCAGTTTGTGCCTGATGGACGCACTAATAGAGGTGAACTGTTATTACCACCCAGCAGCTTTGAAAGTATGACACTTGAGAAGAACAGGGAAATGTTTGGCCTGCAATCACTGGAGGGACGCTGGGGGATTCTGGTGTTTGGTGATGAGGCATGCTCCGATCAGGCTTGTCAGGCGGCTCTTTATCAAACACGTCAGGCTCATCTGGCACTGGGAAGAGACAGTGAACGGGTAATCAGGCTGTTTATCGCCCCGACACCGAATCCTGAACTGAACAAGCGTGTATTGAGTGAGCACCCTGACTTGATCTGGTTGGGAAGTACAAAAGAATCGGTTTTAAACGCTCTTGGAAAAAAAGAGTGGCCAACCAATGGTTTTTACATCGTCGATCCCTTGGGGAATATCATGATGAAGTACCAGCCAGGGCAGTATGGTGGAGACTTGTTGAAGGACTTAAGGAAGTTGCTAAAGGCTTCAAATATCGGCTGACATTGAGGTGTGTTCTATGACAACAGCATCGATTACAAAAACAATAAGCCAAACAAATGCCTATAGCCATAAAAAGCAACAAAGAACGGGATTTTATCTCTCCCTCTTTGCGACTTTGCTGGCCGCTGTCGTTGTCGGTTTGGGGGCGTATACACGACTGGTGCACGCTGGACTGGGTTGCCCTGACTGGCCGGGTTGTTATGGCCTTTTGACCGTGCCGGAAACGGCACAGGAAATTGCCATGGCTGAGACACTCTATCCTAATGCGCCGGTTGAAGTAGATAAAGGCTGGGCGGAAATGGTGCATCGTTATGTGGCGGGCTCCTTACTGCTGCTGGTTCTGGTGATCGCCATTCAAGCTTTCCGGAACAGAAAAGAGCCGGGACAGCCCCTGAAACTGCCTTTGTTTATTCTGGGGCTCATTATTGTGCAGGCTGCATTCGGGATGTGGACGGTGACATTAAAGCTCTGGCCTCAGGTTGTGACCGCACACCTTCTGGGAGGCTTTGCCACCTTCAGTTTGTTATTTTTACTGACGCTTCGCTTATCCAGGCTGAAATGGATGAAACTGCCGGCTTCAGATCAGAAAGATCGATTACGAGGATTGGCCGTTGCCGGGCTTCTGGTGGTGATTCTACAAATCACATTAGGAGGTTGGACCAGTTCCAACTATGCCGCACTGGCCTGTCCCGACTTTCCTATGTGTCAGGGACAGTGGTTGCCTGCCGCTGATTTTGCTGACGGCCTGAATATCAGTCAGTCCATTGGCCCGAATTATCTGGGTGGAAAAATGGACTCTGAAGCCCGGACTGCTATACATCTTTTACACAGATTGGGGGCACTGGTCACCACGGTACTGCTGCTGATTCTGTTTATGCAGGTGCTTCGATATGGCAATGCTCAGTCGTCTAATGGCGGAAACAGTCTGAGAATACTTGCTACCTTGATGCTACTGGCTCTTCTGGCGCAGGTCACTTTAGGGATCAGTAACATCCTGGGCAGTCTTCCACTTTCAGTGGCAGTGGCCCATAACCTGGGAGGTGCTGTTTTGCTGTTGACTCTGGTCGCTCTCAACTTCCGTCTGAACATGTCTGAAGGATTCAGTGAGGTTCAATCATGAGTAAGGTCATTCAAAAGAACGGTAGCGCATCCATTCAGGACTCAGCTCACTGGCGGGACTATCTTGAGCTGACCAAGCCCAGGGTTGTCGCCCTGATGATCCTGACGGTTGTTATAGGCATGTGCCTCTCGACGCCCGGTATGGTGCCTCTGGATATTCTGATCTTTGGTAATCTGGGTATTGCCTTTTCGGCAGCTTCTGCTGCTGTTATTAACCATGTTGTGGATCGACAGATTGACACGGTTATGGCCAGAACCCACAAAAGGCCTGTAGCCACAGGTCGTGTTGAGCCTCTGCAAGCCTTATTGTTTGCCTTTATTCTGGGCATGCTTGGTATGGGGATTCTGGTCTTTCTGGTGAATCCTTTGACAGCCTGGCTGACTCTGGCATCACTGATTGGGTATGCCGTGATTTACACCCTGATCCTGAAGCGGGCCACCCCACAGAATATTGTGATTGGCGGGATTGCCGGTGCCTCCCCTCCCCTGCTGGGATGGACGGCAGTGACTGGACACTTTGAAGGTCATGCCCTGCTTCTGGTTCTGATTATTTTTGCATGGACTCCCCCTCATTTCTGGGCTCTGGCTATCCATCGCAAAGATGAGTACGCCAAAGCTGATATTCCCATGTTGCCTGTTACTCATGGTGAGGCTTACACCAAGCTTCATATCCTGCTTTACACATTGATCATGATTGTCGTCAGTGTCTTGCCATTCCTGACCGGTATGAGTGGTATTCTCTATCTGGCCGGTGCACTGATTCTGGGAGGGCGGTTTCTCTACTGGGCCATTGCTCTTCTGCGAGAAAGCAGACCGCATGCCGCTATCAAGACGTTCAGGTATTCAATTACCTATTTGATGTTGCTCTTTGTAGTACTGCTGGTGGATCATTACGCGTTTTATTTATGGCTTTAACAGGCTATTGGCTTATAAGGGGCTGAAGGCTCCAGAGGATTTTTCATGGCATCCAGGATGAGAGGCAGCGTGAACAAAACAGTATTGGTTCTGGTGGCCATTGTAGCGGTCGTTATTGGTCTGACATTCTACAAACACATGAACAAACCATCACTGACTTTGGAACAGTTACAGCAGATGGGCACAGTCGTCTTCGACAAGCCGCGTAGTTTTGAAATGAAGGGAATGCTGGACAACAAGGGACAACCTTTTACCAAGGCCAATCTTGAAGGGAAATGGTCGCTGGTCTATTTCGGCTATACCTTCTGCCCTGATATTTGCCCGACAACTTTGGGTCAATTGAACCAGATGGACAAGCTGCTGAAGAAAAATAACCCTGAAATGGCTGAGAAAATGCACTATTTCATGGTAACGGTTGATCCACGCAGGGATACGGTGGAAAAACTCAACGGCTATGTTCCCCATTTCAACCCTGACTTTGTCGGTGTGACCGGTGATCAGAAAAACATTCACAACCTCACAGTGCAGCTGAACATTCCTTATACACCTGTGACGGATCCAGAAGATGAGTACTATCTTGTGGATCATGGTGCCAACCTGGCCATTATCAATCCGAGAGGAGACTATCACGGCTTTATTCGCCCTTCTCTGGATTCAGACAAGCTGGCACGGGTAATGGTGGCTGTTGATGAACTCTATCAGGACTGAAATAAAGTGGAAACGGAGGAATCATGATGGACAATCTGTATAACACTGATTACAGCCTCTGGGTTCAGCAGCAAAAAGAATATTTGAAAAATCGTCAGTTTGACCGGCTTGATCTGGAAAACCTTATTGAGGAAGTTGAGGATATGGGCAAGCATGAACCCAGATCTATGGAGTCTCATCTGGTGATCCTGCTCATACATTTGCTGAAATATCAGTATCAAACCTATGTCATTAACCCGAATCTTTATGAGTCCGTAGAGTTCAGAAGCTGGTATGAAAGTATGGATAATGCCAGGCGAGAGCTTAGGAAGTTGCTACGTGGCAGTCCATCTTTAAAGGCCAAAGTTAGCAATATCATGCTTGACGCGTACCAGGATGCCAAAGCAGAAGCTGTAAAGCAGATGAATCGATATATCAAGCAGGAGCATTTAAAACTGACAGGCTCAAGCTTTCCTGTCGATTGCCCCTGGACCTTTGATGAAATTATGGAAGAAGATTGGTTGCCGGGGCAGCCCGTTCAAGCTCAAGAGTGAGGTTATATCAATACTTCTCCATAAAAAAGCTTTTCTATCAGCGCGCTTGCGCCTTTTTTAAATACTCATGACTGGCTATAACCGGTCATGAGTATATAGCTGCGCTTGAAGTTCAGGCTTAAAACAAAAATCAGGAAGCTGAAGACAACAACGGAGGGCCCTGCCGGTGTATCCAGCTGCCATGAGGCGGCCAAACCTCCTGCGACACTAAATAAACCAGTAAGGCCTGCAGTCACTGCCATTTGTTCCGGTGTTCTCGAAAACCTCTGAGCAGTCGCGGCAGGAATAATCATCAGAGAAGTGATCAACAGTACACCAACAATTTTCATGGCTACGGCAATCACCAGAGCCATCATCAATGTCAGAATAAACTTGGTTCTTCGGACCGGAAAGCCTTCGACCTGAGCCAGCTCGGCATGAATGGTCATCGCCAGAAGAGGCCGCCACAGGCAGGCCAGGGTAATGAGAACCAATGCGCCTCCGCCAAATATCCAGAACAGATCTTCTGGTGCCGTGGCCAGAATATCGCCGAACAGATAGGACATCATGTCGATCCGAACGTTCTCGGCAAAGCTGACAGCAACAAGACCCAGGGAGAGACTGCTGTGTGCGAGAATCCCCAGTAATGTGTCTGACGCCATTTTCTGTTGCTCCTGAAGAGAGACCAGCAGAGCAGCAAGAAACAGGGAGCAAACAATAATTGCCAGGTTAAGATCAACGTCGAGCAGCAGCCCCAGAGCAACGCCCAGAAGTGCTGAATGAGCAAGAGTGTCGCCAAAATAGGCCATCTTCCTCCAGACAACAAAACATCCTAAGGGACCTGCCACTATGGCAACCCCGGATCCTGCCAGCAGCGCAGTGAGGAGCAATTCAGGCATGATTGCTCCCGTTGTCATTCTTGTGGATGATATGACCATCAACGGCATGTTCATGGTCATGATGATGGGTGTAAACAGCCAGCTCTTCGGATTCTCCGCCAAAGAGCTTCAGGTAAGCCGGATGCTGGCGCACCTGGTGGGGATGACCTGAACAACAGAGATGCTGATTCAGGCAAACAACCCGATCTGTCGAAGCCATGACAAGATGAAGATCGTGAGAAACCATCAGAACAGAACATCCGTGCTCGTTTCTGAGTTCAGTAATCAGGTGATAGAGCTCTTTCTGACCATTAACGTCGACTCCCTGGACAGGTTCATCAAGCACCAGCAAATGGGGCCTGTGCAGCAACGCCCTGGCCAGCAGTGTTCGTTGAAGTTCTCCGCCTGAAAGAGTATGAACCGGAGAATTGATGACATGGTCCACACCGGTTCTTTCCAGTGCTGAAATAATTTGCTGTTCTGGTTGGCCGGTCAGAGAAAGAAAGCGTTTGACGCTAAGGGGCATGGTTTCGTCAACATGCAGTTTCTGAGGCATATAGCCAATTCGTAATCCGGCTTTCATTGATCGGCTACCTGAATCAGGTGCCTGTAGACCCAAAACCACTCTGACCAGGGTCGTTTTACCGGCCCCATTCGGGCCAATTAACGTCACGATTTCACCGGGTTTTACGTCCAGGGAAATGTCGGTGACTACTTCCCGCTCCCGAAAAGCAACATGGATATTGTTCAGCCTGATTAACGTCTCTTCAGACATGTTTGTATTAAGATCCTTTGTCGTTGCTGTTTTACGGCTGAAGATCCCCATTTTATTGAGGATTCTGCCAGTAGCTTTGTCTGAGCTCATATTTACTCCTGCACTTTCTGGCAGTTTGAGCACAAACCGGTGAGCTCGATAGCGGCATCAGTAATCTTGAATCCCTGATCTGTGGCACAGGAAGCAATGGACTGGTTGATGGCCAGATTGTCTATTTCCTGTGTCACCCGGCAGTTTTGGCAGATGAGAAAACAGCTGTTATGTTTTTTGCCGGGGTGCGGGCACCCAATAAAAGCATTAAGGGAGGATAGACGGTGAATCAGGCCCTGCTCCAATAAGAAATCAAGAGCGCGATAAACGGTGGGTGGTTGAGCTACCCGCTCTTCCTGCTTGGCCAGTTCGGCCAGAATGTCATAAGCGCCCACAGGCTGATGACTTTGCCAGACGAGTTCCAGAACTTTTTCACGGAGATGGGTCAGTCTTGCGCCCCTTTGCTGACAGAGAGATCGTGCTTCCTGCAGGGCTTCTGAAATACAGACATGGTGGTCGTGAGGCTTATGGACACTGGTCATGACAAAGAGGGTTAGCGAGTGAAAGATGTTATATCATAACCAAACCGTGCCCGGATAGAAAACTGTAGTTTGATGGTTCTGTGCAGGGCACGTTTTAGAATAGGCGCAAGCGTCTGTTAGTGACTGAATTTTAGTTATAACTCATTGCTGGTTTTTAAGCCCCTGGTTTATCAACCGGACATGGCAATAAAAGGCGATGCCACAAAAAGTCAGGCCGATTAGCCAAAAGTAAATGCCTGCGGGCAACTCCATAGCAAGATGAGAGGTGGCGGTAACCATAGAAAAAGCGATGATGGTCAGGGACCATTTTTTGCCCCAGACCGCTTTGACAGTCAAAAATACAGTAAGTATGGAAATGCTTAATATGAATAAAATATCTTTTAATGGGCTGAACTCAAATAGTCGAAAAGCGGGTAATATATTCCACGCTAGAGCCAAACCCAGAAAAACACAAGCCAAACTCCCTAGCATCAGTCCATCCCTCTGACCAAATAAATCGTTGTATTTCTAACATGACCATCCAGAGCACTGGACAGAAAAGACAGGCTGGCAGCAATAGAGTCACGTAATGTCAGTACAGCGCCCTCAGATAACACACGGGGTCTCATTCGTCTGGGTAATGTTTGGGAACGCAGTAATGCTTTGATTTCTCCCTGAGTAGCGTGGGGGCGGTTGGTTTTATGAATTTCCCGCGTCAGCCGTAACCTTTCCTGCCGATTTAAAACCTTTTTTCGAGCAGACCTCAGACTAATGCCTGCCCTGCCCAGAATTCCCATCACCCGAACGGTCGCAATGGCTGAAGCGCCAACGCCCAGTAAAGAGACGCCATCTAATACTTTCATGGTTGTTTGATAGGTGGGTGAGTTATCCATCACTGAGTTTAAATCCGGATTGGTGTACTCATTGTATGTTCGTACTCCTGACGCAATACAACTTCCAATTGTTGCAGTAGTAGCCGCATAACCAATCGAAGTTAGTGCCAGGCTACTGCCACCGGTAAAAGGGGAAGTGGCGGCTGAACCAAAAGTGACCAGTGTCGCTATAACCGCTGCTGAACAGTTGATGGCGGCCAGCCCAGCTTCTCGGGAGACTTTGGCCATATCAACGGGTGACTTGGTAGTGGCGTCAATGACCAGGTAATCCCCTGCTGCCTGACACATCTGAGAGGCAGGCTTGCGGAGGATTTCAGGGTAATCGTCCCGATTCAGCACAACACCGATGCCGGTCAAGGCACCTATGTTGTCAATTTTATGAAGAATCTGGTTTTTTATTGTACTGGGTAGGGCTTCCATTTTCGTACATCCTTTGACGTTTAAATCAGACTTCTTGTCTCAGTCAAAATGCACTATACCAAATCTATTATCGGATGCGATCTACTTCCACTGAAAAATAGTCCAGGATGGAATCAACATGCCTGGTCTGCTGGGGTCTGTGAAATTGCCCATATGATCAGCGGCAACCAGGTAATAGGGTTTGCCCACTTTAGGGATCACCTGGATACCATAGAGAAAACCATTAATGCGGTATTCCCTGATGGTTTCATTGTTACCGGGACGAATGACCACCGTAGTGTCATCTCTTTGCTCCAAATCTTCCGGACGAAGGTTTTTGGGGATTTTTTCAAAGTCTTCTTTGCTAATAACAGCCGATTCAGGCTGGCCAACTTTGGGTGGTTTTTCGAGAGCGGCTTCTGTTGGGTTAGAAGAAGGTGGTGAACTGGTGCAGCCGACAAGAAACAAAGACATGAATGCTGCAAGAGTCAGTGAGCCTGTTATTGATTTCATAGCGTGCCTTAAGGAATAACCATGTGTCCGGCAAGAAAAAGAGATTAGAATAGCAGTCTACTCCAATATTAAATTTGTAGCTGTCTATTCTCGGTCAGACTCCCGGTATCGTCTTCCGAATGCTACTGCTACCTATTAACCAGAGATCGATTCAGCAATGTCAGATCAAGCCAGTACGCCCCTTGTGCTCGTAGATGGATCTTCTTACCTCTATCGGGCCTTTCATGCTTCAGAACGAGCGAACCTGAGAACATCAGACGGTCGTCCAACAGGCGCGATCCGAGTGATGACTAACATGCTGAAGAGTTTGCTGAAGGAATACCCGGGCAGTTCTGTTGCGGTTGTTTTTGATGCCAAGGGTAAAAACTTTCGGCATGACATGTACGAAGAGTACAAAGCAACGCGTAAACCCATGCCGGATGATCTGCGATCACAGGTTCAACCTATTCATGAAATTGTTCGTGCTCTTGGGATGCCGTTGCTGATGATTGATGGTGTAGAAGCAGACGATGTCATCGGAACACTGGCAAAAGAAGCCACTGAGAAAAAAATTGATACCGTCATCTCAACCGGTGACAAGGATATTGCCCAGCTGGTATCAGAGCATGTCACCCTGATAGACACTATGAATGACAGCCGAACGGATCTGGACGGCGTTGTGGACAAGTTTGGTATTCCTGCTCATCTGATCATTGATTACCTGGCCCTGATGGGAGACTCCAGTGACAATATTCCTGGCATGCCCGGTGTTGGTCAGAAAACAGCATTGGCTCTGTTGCAGGGGATAGGCAGTATTGATGAGATTGCTAAACGTCTGGACGAAGTGGCAGCTCTGGGATTCAGAGGCAGCAAGAACTTTGCTCCCAAGTTTGAAGAGCATAGAGATATTGTTCTGCTTTCCAGGGATCTGGCCACGATCAAAACCGATGTTGAGCTGCCCGTTGCCATTGAAAACCTGAAAGCAGAACCGGTTGATAAAGAGAGTCTGCTGACGCTGTATAAAGAGTATGAGTTTCGTTCCATGGTGACTGAGCTGGAAAAAGGCATGGAAGGCAGCTCAGAACCTGAACCTGAGAAACCTGCCCTCAATGCTGAATATGAAACGGTTCTGGATAAGGATACTTTTAGCCGTTGGCTGAAGCGGTTGAATGATGCTGAACTGTTCTCATTTGACACAGAAACAACCAGTCTTGATTACATGGAAGCGGAGCTGGTCGGATTGTCTTTTGCGTTAGAAGCAGGAAAAGCCGCTTATGTTCCAGTCGCTCATGATTATGTTGGATCACCTGACCAGCTGGATCGAAAATGGGTGCTTGAGCAGATCAAACCTCTGCTGGAGAACCCTGAAAAGAAAAAAGTCGGTCAGAATCTGAAATACGATAAGAGTGTGCTGGCCAACTATGACATCAATCTGGAAGGTATCTACTGGGATGCCATGCTTGAGTCGTATGTTTTGAACTCTACCGCTACCCGCCATGATATGGATAGCCTGGCCCAGAAATACCTCGATCATCAATGCATCTCTTTTGAAGAGATTGCTGGCAAAGGCAAAAAACAGCTCACGTTCAATCAGATTGATCTTGAAATAGCCGCACCCTATGCAGCGGAAGACGCAGATATCACTTTGAGACTGCATGAAACTCTTGCTCCTCAGCTGGAACAAGAGTCTTCTCTCTACTCGGTCTTTAGGGATATTGAAATGCCTCTGGTGGGCATTATGTCCCGAATGGAAAGGCAGGGGGCCAAGGTCGATGGCCATTTGCTGGCCCAGCAGAGTATGGAGATTGGCATGCGTCTGAATGAGCTGGAAAAGCAGGCACATGACGCCGCAGGAGAGCCTTTCAACCTGGCATCTCCCAAGCAGCTACAGGCTATTTTGTTTGAAAAACTAGGCCTGCCGATCATCAAAAAAACTCCTAAAGGGCAGCCTTCTACCGCTGAAGAAGTACTTCAGGAGCTGGCTTTGGATTACCCTCTGCCAAAGCTTTTGATTGAACATCGTGGGCTCAGCAAACTGAAATCAACATACACCGATAAGCTGCCCCAAATGATCAATCCGGCGACCGGACGAATTCATACTTCTTACCATCAGGCTGTGACGGCAACAGGTCGTTTGTCCTCTTCCGATCCTAATTTGCAGAACATTCCTATTCGCACAGAGGAAGGCCGCAAAGTCAGGCAGGCCTTTGTTGCTCCTAAAGGTTATCAGCTGATTGCTGCAGACTATTCTCAAATTGAGCTTAGAATCATGGCGCATCTTTCTGATGATGCTGGCTTGCTGGACGCTTTTGCCCAGGGGCTCGATATCCACAAAGCGACAGCGGCAGAAGTCTTTGGTGTGACTCTGGAAGAGGTAACCTCTGATCAACGAAGAAGTGCCAAGGCTATTAATTTTGGTCTGATTTATGGCATGTCTTCTTTTGGGTTGGCCAAACAGTTGGGTATTTCCAGGAAGTCAGCACAAGAGTACATAGACCTTTATTTTGATCGTTATCCTGGCGTTCTTCATTACATGGATCGAACCAAAGAATCTGCCAAGGAGAAGGGATACGTTGAGACCCTGTTTGGCCGAAGACTCTACCTGCCAGAAATTAATGCTCGTAATGGTATGCGTCGACAGGCTGCTGAGAGGACTGCTATCAACGCCCCCATGCAGGGAACCGCTGCGGATATTATTAAAAAAGCCATGGCCAATGTTGATCAGTGGCTTTCAGAGAGTGAGCTTGACGCCAGAATGATTATGCAGGTTCACGATGAATTGATTCTGGAAGTCTCTGAAGAGCAATTGGAAACCGTCAAAGCAGGCCTTGTGGAAAAGATGGCCCAGGCTGCAAAGTTGAAGGTGCCATTACTGGTAGAAGCTGGCACCGGATACAACTGGGATGAAGCCCACTGATGGGAGTGTCAGGCTAAAATATAGCGGAAGTACTTTCTGAAAAGTACGAGACAAGAAAAAGCCAGGGGAAGCCCTGGCTTTATTTTTTTCGGTAACACTCAAGCTGCGTCCGACCTGAACTCTGCTTCACTCTGGAAGCATTTAACCACCTACTCAGAAGGCTCGAGCGCTACTGCTTTGTTCTTACTTCCGTTCTGTTTCAGAACGGATATTGTTTTCTTCGCTTATGGCTGTTTAGTGTTGGCTTCCTGCCTGAGTAAGACTAGCCTTTCCCAGGTGTTACAAGGTTGTCTTTTGTAGTCTTGGCGTTACTGATTATGTAAATGATGCAGCTTTGCTTCACGGTAGGATTCATCATGAAACACTTGATTTGAGGAGAGCGTTTTTAATTTTTTCTGATCATGGGGAACTTTCTTCACATTGTATTGTCTCAGTATAGGTAGGGAGGCAAAAAACCTTTCTACAGACTCCTTGTGTGTTTAGTGTTGGTAAAACTGCAGTGCTGTGTTCCCCGACACAGTCTGCAAAGAACCGGTGACCGCCCCCCCTTGGTGACCGGTTTTTTTTTGCCTGAAGATCGGCCAGAAAAAAATCGAAAAAATTTCTTCAGCTGGGAACTTATTCAGATTTCGGTTGTCTCAATCTATGTAGGGAGGCAAAAATCTTTCTACAGACTCCTTGTGTGTTTAGTGTTGGCAAAATGGCAGAGCAGTGTTCCCCGACACAGTCTGCAAAGAACCGGTAACCCCCCTTTGGTAGCCGGTTTTTTTTTGCCTCCAATAAAGCTTAGGACTTACGCATTGATGGCACCTGCTAATTTTGGTAGCAGGTGGTCTTTACTCTTTGCAAAACTCTCAATGAATTTACCAACCGTCTCTTTAAATAGCCCCCGTTGGTGCTGATAAATATTCG
>NZ_JBPCXO010000542.1:0-26649 GCF_051008435.1 Endozoicomonas sp.
CTTTCAAAGAACTGGTCAGTTCAGAAGGGCAAAAAGTACTTGATGATATTTTTCATATTCAACATGTGAACGCTTATCACAGTCACCTTAAGGGCTGGATCTCAGGGATCTTTCATGGGGTTGCCACTAAGTATCTTCATCATTATCTGGGCTGGAGGCGACGGCTGACAGAGGCTCGAAAACTGACTGTGGAGAAATTAACAAAAGTTATTGTTGATCATTGGGTCAACCAACCATTAAAGGTAACTTAGCCGGCTATTAGTCTTTACCAAAGCATTGGGCATTGATTTTTCCTGCTGCAGCTCAAATACATCTCACTAAAATCTAAATGTGATTATTTATTTATAAATGAAACTCTATCCTTAAAAACGAATCCTGAGCCTTTCAAGTTCTGTTAAGCTTGCCTCCCCTCCCTCAGCCCTCCGTAAAACTGATCTATATTCCTTCCAGTTCACGTTTTTCCACCACTTGAGTGAAAAGTACTTATGAGATTTCTAGCTGTCCTGGCCCTGGTTGCCAGTTCAACTGCCTATGCAGCTCCCCACAATGTCACGAAAACAAGAAAGCCCCCCAGCATCCAACAAACTGAAACAACGCCCGTCACGGTAGATTCCTTAGCCCGGTTTTCAATGTTTGGAGACAGTCTCTCGGATATTGGCAATACCTGGGAACTGACCCGGGCACTGGAAGGAGAAATCCCCCCCGATATTCTTTTTAAAGTTTTGAACGCCGATATCGAAGACAGCGAACTCGGCAAGATTCTTAAGAAGTTGGGTATTACAGTGGATGACCTGAAACATCTTGAAAACACGATGGCCCAAAAGCTTCTGGAGGAGCTCAATAAAGTCGTCCATATTCCGGTCTACCCCAATGACTACTACTTTCAGGGACGCTTCTCTAACGGTCCAGTCTGGAATGAATGGCTGATCGCCATGACAGATGTACAATTTACTTCGCCAGATCACTTTGTTAACCGGGCTTACGGAGGCAGTTTTGCATCTGATCCCAAAGACGATATGCACCTTGAAGGTCAACTCATCCCACCGGATATGAAACTGATCGTTAACGCCTATCTGAAAGAGTATCCTGCTGAAAAAGGAAAGCTATGGATGCAAGGCAATCAAGGTTTCAGTGTGCTCTATGGTGGCAATGATTATATCTATGACTTTTATAATTATCAGGTCGTTGTAGAACGAATTATTGAGCAGATTACAAGGCTGGCCGACTATGCCAGCCAATCAGCCACTCAAGATTCTCCCAACTGGATTTTTGTTGGCAACCTGCCTGATCTGGCCTGGGTACCACGCTACAAAACCGGAACCGATAAAAACAAGGGGCCTCTGTTATCCAAAACAGTACAGGGACACAACAAGTTACTATCGGAGCAAGTGCTGAGCCTGCAACAAAAGTATTCATCCAAACAGGTGCGAATAGAATTACTGGACGTTTATTCTCTGGTTGAAAAGGAACTGCAGAGTGATCACTACAAAATCAAGGATCAACCCTGCTACGACATAGTTTACAAAATGGGTCAGCGATTAAAACGAAGCGATGAGAATGTGGTGCCCTGTCCTAAAGAAACCTGGGATGACTATGCTTTCTGGGATCCTATTCATCCCTCACGTAAGTTGCATGCCAACATTGCCTACCAGGTCTGTCAAAGCACCTTTTCAAAGGTAGGCGCACGCTGCTTTATGCCGGCGTATGACAAGCCAGAAACCTACCCGAACACCGCCCACAACCCCTGAAATAGCCATCCAGATATAGAAACGGGGCCAGAATGGCCCCGTTTTTTGTTTAAACCATCACTCAGTCAGACAACAGCGAACGACTAATGATCAGCTTCATGATTTCGTTAGTACCACCGTATATACGCTGAACCCTGGCATCAGCAAACGCTCTGGCTACAGGATACTCCCACATATAGCCATAGCCACCGTGTAACTGCAGACACTCGTCAATCACTTTGCACTGCAGATCTGTGGATAATAACTTGGCCTTGGAAGCAGTTACCGCATCCAACTTGCCCTGAATATGCAACTCAAGGCAGCGATCCACAAACACCCGCAGACTGGTCACTTCCGAATCCATCTCCGCCAGCTTGAACTGGGTGTTCTGGAAGGAGGCAATAGGCTTGCCAAACGCTTTACGATCCTTCACATACTCGACAGTCTGCTCCAGCACGCCTTCACAAGAAGCGGCTGCTGTCAGGGCAATGCTCAGTCTTTCCTGTGGCAATTCTTCCATCAGATAGACAAAGCCTTTGCCCTCTTCACCCAGAAGGTTTGCTTTCGGGACACGAACATCCTGGAAGAACAGCTCAGAAGTATCCTGAGCTTTCATACCAATCTTCTCCAGGTTGGAGCCTTTTTCAAAGCCCGGAGTCCCCGCATCTACCATAATCAGGCTGATACCACTGGCTTTCTCATGGGGGTTGGTCTTACAGACGACAACAACCGTATCGGCATGCTGACCATTCGTGATAAAAGTCTTAGAGCCATTGATGATGTACTCATCACCGTCCAGAATGGCTGTTGTTTTAACATTCTGAAGATCAGAACCCGTGCCCGGTTCAGTCATGGCAATAGCGGTGACAATTTCACCGGACAGACAACCAGGAAGATAACGCTGTTTCTGATCTTCTGTGCCGTAATTCAGAATATAGGGCACAGCAATGTCAGAATGAAGACCGAAACCTATTCCCGTCAGGCCCAACCGTGAAATTTCTTCATCAACGATGGCGTTGTAACGGAAGTCGACACCCACTCCGCCATACTTTTCTGGCATGGTAGGCGCGAGAAAACCCTGTGCTCCCGCTTTGTTCCATAGTTGACGGTCGATAGCCCCTTCTTTCTCCCACTGACTGTGGAATGGGACGGCTTCGGTTTCCAGAAACTTACGAACACTGTCGCGAAACTGCTCGTGGTCACTGTCGAAGATCGTTCTTGGAATCATTGTAAATTCTCCGAATCAATGAAAATTCTTGCCTGCCTTCAGGTATTCAGAAACGATGTCAGGTGCCTTGAATCGGTCGCCGTATAGGCCACTCAGTTCATCACAACGCTCCACAAATCTCTGCAGACCATAGGTATTAACGAATTGAATATAACCTCCAGTCCACGCTGGAGCGCCTATTCCCATAATAGAACCAATATTGCCATCGGCCACTGAACGTAAAACACCCTCTTGCAGACATTTCAGACTTTCAATCACACAACGGAACAGCAATCGGTCCTTGATATCCTGATCACTGATTTCTATTTGTGGCTGGTAATACTTTTCCAGCAACTCGGGCCAGATAGTCTTGCCCTTTTCAGAGTAATCGTAATAGCCACCATCACCATGGTAGCGACCTTCCCTGTTGTATTTTGTCACCAATTCTTCAACCAGCTGGCTGGCCAGAGGAGTAGGATCATTTTCAGCCAGTTTAAGCCCCATTTGCAGCTGGGTCTCTTCGATGGTTTTGGTCAGCTGAAGACTGACTTCGTCGTGCACTGTCAAAGGGCCAACAGGCATCCCAATGGCTTTACCCAACGAATCAATACGAACAGGATGAATACCTTCTGCAACCATCTGGGCTGCTTCATACAATTGAGTCGCAAAGGTTCTGGAAGTATAGAAACCCACATTGTCGTTTACGACGATTGGTGTCTTGCGGATCTGTCGAACAAAGTCAAAAGCTCTTGCCAGCGTTTCATCACTGGTCTGCTCACCACTAATCAGCTCGACCAGAGGCATCTTATCCACAGGTGAGAAGAAGTGAATCCCAACAAAGTTCTCGGGTTTATCTGAGGCTTCTGCCAACCGAGTGATCGGCAAGGAAGAAGTATTGGTTCCCCATATGCCCCCATCTGCGAGCTTCTGTTGAGTTTCCCGAGTCACCTGATGCTTGAGCTCCAGCTTTTCAAACACCGCTTCAATAATCAGATCACAACCTTCAAGATCGCTGTCCTGATCTGTGGCCAGTATCTGGCTCAGCACTTTTTCCTTGCCCGCTTCATCATTTCTGCCACGGGAAATAGCTTTGTCCAGCAGCTTGGCTGTGTAAGCTTTACCTTTCACAGCCCCTTCAAGAGACACATCTTTCAGTACTACCTCAATACCTGCCATAGCAGCAACGTTGGCAATACCTTGCCCCATCATGCCTGCACCGATAATGCCCAGTTTTTTAACACTGCTCTGGGGAATACCTTCAGGACGACTAGCACCGCCATTCACCTGATTCATCTGGAAGAAGAAACTGCTGATCATATTCTTCGCTTCCGGTGAAATAACCAGCGAAACAAAGTTTCTCGATTCAATGCGCATCGCGGTATCAAAGTCTACCCGCAGCGTTTCAATGGCTGTTTCAAGAATACGTTCAGGTGCTGGCAACAGGCCTCTGGTTTTTCCCATCACCATGAAGGGAGCAAACTGGGCAGCCTGAGCAACAGAAGGCCTATTGATGTTACTTTTGATTCGATAGCCTTTGCGATCCCAGGGCTGCAGTGCTGCCTCAGGGTTATCCCGATTCTCAACAAGCCAGCTATGCGCTCTTGTTATCAGCTCTTCAGGACTGTCCACCAGCTCATCAATCAGTCCTGCCACCAAAGCTTTCTCTGCTTTTAAACGCTTGCCTTCCAGCAGGTAAGGCATGGCTTGTTCAACACCCAGCAGGTGGGTCATTCTGACAATACCGCCACCACCAGGCAGAAGCCCCAAAGTTACCTCAGGTAAGCCTATCTGCACTCGCTTGTCGTTCAACGCGATACGGTAGTTACAGCCCAGACAAAGCTCATAACCACCACCCAGAGCAGCACCATTGATGGCTGCCACTACAGGAACTGGCAGCTTTTCCAGACGTCTCAGAAAACTTTTGATCGCCTCGACTTTTTCAAAATACGCTTCAACCTGCCCGGCATCGACTGTCAGAATTTCTTTGAGGTCACCACCGGCAAAAAAGTCCTTCTTGCCCGATGCAAAGATCACCCCTGACAAGTCAGATTCTGATTCCAGCCTGTCCACCGTAGCCGACATTACTTCATCAAATTCTGTATTCATGGCATTGACCGGACCGGTCATGTCCATAGTGATGGTGACTATGCCGTTGTTGTCTTTCTGATAATTAAACACGCTCATATCCATCAGCTCCTGGTCAGACCCGCTCAATCAGGGTTGAAATACCCATGCCACCACCCACACACAGGGAAACCATGGCTCTTTTGAGGTTTCTTCGCTCCAGTTCATCCAGAACGACGCCCACCAGCATAGCGCCCGTTGCACCCAGCGGGTGTCCCATGGCAATAGCGCCACCATTCACGTTGGTAATTTCATGGTCGATCCCCAGATCGCTCATATATCGCAGAGCAACAGAGGCAAAAGCTTCGTTAATTTCCCAAAGATCGATGTCAGATTTCTGCAACCCGGCAATTCGCAGACACTTTTCAGCTGCGGGCCCAGGTCCTGTCAGCATGATGGAAGGTTCCGTAGCCAGAACAGCACCCGCGACAATTCGACCTCTTGGGGTTAAGCCCAGATCTCTACCGGCTTTCTCACTGCCAATCAAAACAGCACTGGCACCATCGACAATACCGGAAGAGTTACCGGGAGTATGGACATGATGAATGGCTTCAACTTCAGGGTATTTGGTGAGAATCATCTCGTCCGCCCCCATCTGTCCCATTTGCTGAAAGGAAGGTTTCAGCCTCGCCAGCCCTTCCAGAGAAGTTGCAGGTTTGATGAAGTCATCTTTATCCAGAATCACAAGACCATTCCGGTCTTTAACAGGCACAACTGAACGATCAAAATAGCCATTGTCTCGAGCATGAGCTGCACGACGTTGCGACTCTACTGCATATGCATCTACCGCTGTCCGATCCCAACCACCCAGAGTAGCAATCAGATCAGCACCAATACCTTGAGGGACCTGTCTCTGGCTGATGACAAACTCAGGGTCGGTAAACATGGCTCCACCATTGGAACCCATAGAAACCCTGGACATACTCTCTATACCACCAGCGACGGTCATTTCAGACCAGCCGGACATCACTTTTTGTGCGGCCGTATTCACCGCCTCAAGACCAGAAGCACAGAACCTGTCCAGCTGGACTCCTGCAACACTTTCATCCCAACCTGCCTGTTGTACAACAGCCTTGGCAATATCACTGCCCTGTTCACTAACAGGAGTAACACAGCCCAATACCACATCATCCACATAGCTGGTATCCAGCGAATAACGGCTTTGCAGCTCCCGGAACAAACCGGCTGAAAGCTCCAAAGGACGAACTTCGTGAAGACTGCCGTCTGCCTTGCCTTTACTGCGAGGGGTTCTTATCGCGTCAAATATATATGCCGATTGACTCATGTTATTCCTCTGCATGTCAGTGCCTGCATGAATACTGATTGAGAAGTGAGCGCTGGACAATAGCGGCTCTGATCATGAAAAATAGGCATAAAGTGACATTTCACCTATCTCTAAAATGCCCATGGCAGAATAAAAAAACGGCAATGTTTTGAATACAACAAAAACGATCACCATTTCCTCACTGCTACTCACTCACGCACTTTCTGGAGTTCGTGCTAGAGAAGTTGACCTGGAAAGGTTACTGAGAAAGTGTGGAATAAAGGCTTCTGATCTGAGTGACCCTCAAAATCGACTGCCACTGGAAAATGTCGTTAAGTTACTCCGCTACTGCAACGGAGTCATGGATGATGAAGCCAATGGACTGCTGCAGTATCCCATGCGTCTGGGCAGTTTCAGATTGATGGCACTGGCCGCAGTACATAGTCACAATTTAGGCCAGGCATTGGAACGCTGCCTTGATTTTTATAATCTGTTTGCTAACAGTTTTTCCTATGAATTGAAGACAGGGCGTCGTTTTGCTGAAATTTCCATGATCCGACGCCCAGAGCACAACATAGTAGACGACTATGCCATCTGCTCCATGCTCAGTGTGATCCATCGCTTTTGTGGCTGGCTGAGTAATGATCGACTTATTTTAAATCAGATACAGTTTGACCATACCCCTCCTCCCTATCGCACAGAATTGCAGTACATGTTTTACGGCGCTCCGGTTTTGTTTAATCAGGATAAAAACAGCATCAGCTTTGATAAGCACTATCTGGATCACCCGGTCGTTCAAACCGAAATACAGGTAGAAAGCTATATCCGTCGGGCCCCGATGGATATATTTCTGCCATTGGATGCAGGGGGTTTTTGGACGATGGAAGTGCGCAGACGCTTGAAAGAAGCTTTTGCCACAGAAAGGGAATTACTGTCTCTGAAAGTTCTGGCAGAAGAAATGTCCCTGAACCCTCAAACCTTGAGACGCCGCCTCCGAAGAGAAGGCAGCAGTTTCGATATCATCAAATCCCATATACGTCGGGATATTGCTATCCATCACCTGGGGGACAACCAACAGACCATTGAAGACATTGCCGAAGCCGCTGGTTATACCGAGCCCAGTTCTTTTATACGAGCCTTCAAAAGCTGGACTGGATTCACACCGCTGCAATTCAGAAAAGGTCTGGACAAGTTATAAGGAAACATCCAAACAGGACTTCACCAGGTTTCTTTTACTGAAGTTGTAACCACTGATCAGTGATATCACCGACTCCTTACCCAATAGCTGATCAGTAATTTCAATGACCGAAGCGCCTTTCTGATTCAACGCCTGTACCTCTCCTGCCAGATTGATAATGTAATCATACTTCTCTCTAAGCTTCTTCTTGCCTTCTTTTACAAGCCCTCTGTGTGGGCAGCAAATCAGCTCAAAGTCATAATCGAGAACTTGCAGAGTACTTTTCAGCAAAGTGCTGATGTCTTCATCAGCCCTGAGCATTTTCAAGTGATTGGCAATATACAGATCGGCACTGAATAACCAGCCTCTTTCAGGCAGGAGGTAACAAGTCATATCCTTGGCGTGTCCGGGTGCAAAGATCGCTTCAATCCTTTCACCACTACCCAGAGAAATCTCACCGGGGAGCGGTTTTGCTTCAGCCTTTCCGGGACTGCCCCAGACCAGCTTTTGCATCAACGGAGTAGAATAGCCTTTGCGCAGCTTTTCCAGAGACAGCTCTGGAGCCAACGGAGTCACGCCAGTCATCTGACTGATACGCCCAATGTTTCCGGCATGATCTTCATGATGATGGGTAATGAGCAATTGCTCGAGAGGTTTCTCGGCAATAAATGGTTTTACAAAACGCCACTGGTTGCTGGGGCCTGTATCAATGACTGTCTCACCCAGGCGATAGACAATAAAACTGGTGTTAACCCCAAGATTAAATCGTCCAACCCTGATGGCGTCCAGATCCTGATTCTGAAAGCGCTCTAAAACAGACATCCTTGACACGGCTCCAGTGAAAAAGTTCTGCACAGTGTGGGCCGATCATCAATCAGGTGCAATAGCCAAAACCTTCAGCCCGGATTGACTGAAGGTGACAGCCATGACGTGTTTTTCTTAGCTCATGGCTGTTGAGTTTCCGCTTCTTTTGGCTTGCCTGATGTCAGACGGGCAAACAGAATCCCCACCTCAAACAATAACCACATCGGGCCAGCCAGCAGAGACTGGGAAATCACATCAGGAGGTGTCAGCAGCATACCCAATACAAAGCAACCCACGATAATGTAAGGGCGCTTCTTGGACATGGAATCAACCGTTGAAACACCTGACCAGATCAGTAGCACGGTTGCAACCGGGATCTCAAAGGCCATACCGAAGGCAAAAAACAGCTTCAGGATAAAATTCAGGTAGCTGTTTATGTCCGTCATGACCGTGACACTTTCCGGGCCGGTACTGGTAAAGAAACCAAAAATGAGCGGAAAGACTACAAAGTAGGCAAAAGCTACGCCTGTATAAAACAGTACGACACTGGCAACCAGAAGGGGAATGGCAAACTTCTTCTCATGCTTATAAAGCCCTGGCGCAATAAATCCCCAAACCTGATTCAGAATAAAAGGAATAGCCGCGAACAGAGCCAACACCATTGTCAGCTTGAAGGGAGCCAGAAAAGGCGACGCAACGTCGGTTGCAATCATACTGGTGCCTTCCGGCAGGAAAGCTCTCAGAGGCTCTGAAAAGAATTCATAGAGCGTACTGGAAAAGTAAAACAGCCCGGCAAAAAGAATCAGCACAACAACCATGCTGCGCAGGAGACGTGTTCTCAACTCGAGCAGGTGCTGAACCAATGGCTGCTGCTCGTCACTGCTCTGTGTAGTAGATGACATTCGTTTTTATCCAGACAAACCCTTCAGATATGCATTCAAAGCTCTTAGGGCCTGACCGAGCAACCCAGTTGATTATTCTCAGCCAAGCTCTTACGCCCTCAAGAAGTCGCTTCAACATCAAACTTTATGGGAAATTTCTTTTTGAGTGCTGCTTTTTTGAGTGCTGCTTTTTTGAGTGCTGTCTTTTTGTGCAGCCTTTTTCACAGCTGCGTCGTTTTCTTCTTCAGTCAATGCCTGCTTGAAGCCTTTTACTGCCCCACCCAGATCGCCACCCAGGCTTTTCAGCTTTTTTGTACCGAACAGCATAACGACAATCAGCAGAATAATTAATAACTGCCAGATACTGATTCCACCAAGACCCATTGTTATTCACTCCGATGGTTAATCTGTAGGAGATTGTCTGGAAAGTAGCTATTACTTTTCAAACAGCCTCTAAGCACATGGGAAGGATACTCAAGAGAAGGCCTCTCTAACAATCAGTAGATTCAATAGGACAGCCGCTACTAGCGAAAAACCAGAAGTAAATCCTGCACTGAACACTATTCGACGGGTTCCCTTAACATAAGTCACCCTGCATCAGTACAGGGCTGAATCAGGCATTTATAGAAATGCGATACCTCTCTTGCTCAACAACACAGATCACGAGTTCCCTAAGCCATTTCAGCACCGGGTGATAACTGTCGGATTCTCGCCAGGCCAACCCTATTTCAAAGTCGGGAATCGATAAGGGTGGAAAGCACTTACTCAGGGGCGAATCGGATTTGTCGAGTTTCGATAAGACTTCAGGCACCACGCTGATATAAGGTTTCCCTTTAAGCAGTTCCAGCAGAGAAACAAAGCGGGTGCAGCCCAAAATAACTTTCCTGCTCAGTCCCTGTTCCGCAAGCAATTCATCCACTTTACCCGACAACTGACCATCCGGTGAAACCAGAGCATGATCCGTTTTAAGATAATCCTCCAGAGTGAGAGGGAGACAGTAATCCAGCACCTGATTGTCAAACAGACAAACATGCTTTTCGATATATAATGGTGTTATCGCCACATCAGCGGGAGGTGACGGCCAGTGACCTACCGCAAGGTCCAGTTTCCCGGACTTCAGCCAGTCATAGGCATTGCTACGATTCACCGTAACAAAGCTGACGCTGACATGGGGAGCCGCAGCGGTGATTCTTTCCAGAACGGGAGCGGCATAGATCATTTCAGAGTAGTCATTCAGCCCAATACGAACCGTTCCATTCCAGCTTTCGGGTTCAAAAGCGGTCTGATCCAGAACCTGTTCACGAATGTCCGATAATATACGACTGATGACTGGGTAAAGCTCACTGGCCCTTCGGGTAGGGTGCATTTGCTGCCCCTGTCGCTCCAGCAGGTTATCGTCAAACAATCTGCGAAGTCGACCCAGTGCGTGGCTCATGGCAGGCTGGCCCACAAACATTCTCTCGGCAGCTTTGCTGACACTGCGCTCTTCATAAAGTGCTTCAAAAGCACTGAGGAGATTAAGGTCTACACGAGATACATCAATCTTATTCATAACTTTAATTCAGTCAATCAATTCGATTAATGATACATCTATCCCTACAATAACGGGCAAAATTTATACGCATGGAGGCTGCTTGGAAAGTAGGGACCGAGGTAAAAATTCAGTAGAACGAGTCACATTTTTCGATCAATTCGTGCGAATAGTTAACCTATTTAATCGAATTGATCGGAAAATGCGGCCTTTCTTTCTGGGTTTTTAACCGATCTATTCCTTTCCAAACAGCCTCATTTACCTTATTGCACACTTTTTACTTCTGGACAGCTTATGGGACATTCGATTCTTGACGTCTTCTGGCGTTTTCTGGTGCTGGGCTGTTACTCCTTCGGGGGGCCCACTGCGCATATTGGCTACTTTCATAAAGAGTTTGTCGAACGCCGCAAGTGGCTCAGCGAGAGAGATTATGCTGACACCGTCGCCCTTTGCCAGATGCTACCTGGGCCTGCCAGCAGTCAGGTAGGCATGAGTATTGGTTTTGAACGTGCGGGTCTGCCAGGTGCTTTTGCTGCTTTTCTGGGTTTTACCCTTCCTTCAGCCCTGATCATGATCCTGCTGGCTCTGGGTTACAGTGAAATATCGGGTATTCCCGCAGCCATGGGCATTCTTCAGGGGATTAAACTGTTTGCTGTTGCGGTGGTGGCTGACGCGCTGATCAAAATGGGTCAATCATTATGCCCGGACCGTCCCAGGGTTACACTGGCCGTTCTTTCTGCCGGAGCCATGCTGCTTCTTCCCCACGTCTTTACCCAGATTGGTGTGATTCTTGTAGCTGCAGCCTGTGGATACGTTATCTACCGGAATCAATCTGCAGGTGGTGAACCTGCTCAGGTTAAAGGCAGTAAACGACAGGCGTTCGCTGCTCTTATTCTATTTCTTGCTGGCTTGCTGGTTTTGCCATTGATAGCCGAACTGTCAGACTCAACCAGCCTGGGACTGTTTGATAGTTTCTATCGCGCCGGTGCTCTGGTATTTGGTGGTGGTCATGTCGTTCTGCCCATGCTTCAGGCTGAAGTCGTTCATCCCGGCGGTGTAACTCCTGATGCCTTCCTGGTGGGTTACAGTGCTGCCCAGGCTGTACCTGGCCCCATGTTCGCCCTAGCACCATTCCTGGGAGGTGTTTACGGTGGAACCTACAGTGTTTCCCATGCTCTGGCCGCGTTGTTTGGTGTTTTCGCTCCTTCATTCCTTCTGTTGGCAGCCGCATGGCCCTTCTGGAACCGTCTGAAAGCGATGCCAAAGCTCAGAGCCGCAATCAATGGCATTAATGCGGCAGTAGTCGGTTTGCTTCTTGCCGCCTTCTATAACCCGGTCATGACTCTGGCCATCAAGGATGCTCAGGATGTTGCCCTGGCATTACTGGCTTATCTGCTTCTGGCTGTCTGGAAGCTGCCTATTGCCTGGATGGTGCCTCTGTTTGCCGGGATTGGTTTCCTTCTGATCTGAGCAGTCACTGCTTTTCGATCATTTTCATCAGACTGTCTATAAAGGGCAGTCTGATGATTTTTTCCTTGAGACTGAACTTCCCTGCCGTTTGCTGTTCCAGCTCATACTCCTTTCTTGTTAGATCCCGGTAAAAACAGATCATTGCGATAGGCAGTTCCTGTTCAGCCTCTCTGCATCTCGATACCTGGCTTGCCATTTTAGTATGTTCATCCACTTCAAAAGGCAGTGGTGGCGTTTGCTGGATTTGATGAAAAAAATAGACAGGTTTATTGTCGTAGAAATTCATTAAATCAGCCTGAGGTCCAGGTAGTGTAACCCCTGGAATGCCTGCTGTTGTTACCTGCAAACTGGCAAGGTTAAAACGGAAACCCACCTGCACATACCCCCTGACTACTTCAGGCCTCATCCCAAGAGCTCGATGGTCTCTATAGACAATGGCATGAAGATTCCCGGGTGGAAAAGCCGCAAAAAACGGCGCATGAAACTCTCCATAACTGATTGGCCAGCTGCCAATCTCTTTGGAATGGAATAAAACGCCGCACATATAAGCGCCGTATGTCGCAAAGGAATCATTACAATCCTGCAGATTAAAATGAAAATGCTGTGCAGCCTTAACCGAGAAGCACGTTAGACAATAGACAACGCTAGAAAAGATGAGCCGGTGAGAGAGTTTCATCACACAATCGATGAAGTATTATTCTAAAACAAAGTGATAAGCAGGATAGTTCAAGACATCATAGTGGAAGGGGGAATGAAGAAAAAAGAAGTATCTTGAAACGTGAATGTGTTAAAAGCAGGAAGCTGATCAGGCTGCATTAGAAAACACTGAATCATTCAATGCTTTCTGATGCAGCCGGGAATCGGCCCGGCCTGCATGTTTGGATTTACGGCGATACTTGGTTTTATCTTGTTCCTTTCTCTGCCTGAACATTGGGTCCTGCATCAGTTTTAACACTGCAGAAGGCCCCCGTTTCTTCTTCTGTTTGGATTTAGCCATAATACTATTTTCCTTTCTTGAGTTTCCTTTAAGAGGCTGCCTGACTTATTCTTTCGAAAACAAATCACTCAGTCCCTTAGAGATATGACCATGATAGCAAGGTTTTTCTCCCTGCTGCTGGTCGCAGCACTTTCCGGCTGCGCCAGCGATTATAAGGCAAATACCCCAGCCATAGAAACCCGAACCTACGTCGGTGTCGACGCAGTACCCGATCCAGTACTGGAGCAAACGCTTAAGCTCGAAAAGCAAGGCATTCTGTCCAACGTGACGGTCATGGAATCTTTTCCGGTACAGATCACTGCAACAGGTCCAACTCAAGTGCTTGAATGCATTTCCAATCCCGGAGGGATCTGGCTGTCAGCATACAATGAGTGTGAAAACATGAATCAAACCGCTTGTGAGCGGTTGGGAGGGCATTTCAACGAATGCGCATCAGCCTGTCGTCATGAGGCGGAAGAAATGATTTGTTTCCAGGTTTGTGTACCCATCTGTACTTTCCCTTCTAAATAGACTGATGAGCCGAGCAGTGGTTTTGTGCCACTGCTCGTTACCACTTATTTCAGTAAAGCGCCTTCAGCCTTTGACCAATATCGGTGTGGTGCATAAAGCCACTGAAGGTTTTGGCTGCTTCTTCGTTGCCGTAGGCAATCACAACAACGGGGGTAGTCGTGTGTGTACCGGTTCCCCAGACAACATTTTGCTCTTCAGCCATTTCTCGGCCCAGCAGGTTGTACTGAATTTCTGAGCCATAGACATAAAATGCACTGAAGTCGTTGACGACAGGCAACTGCTCGTCCTTCAGGTAGGAATGCTCTGGATCACGGAAACGGTTCTCGTCCATTGCCAGAATATTAGCCGCCTGCCTGGCAGTGATATCAAAGTCGCTGTTTTTGTTCACTACTTCTGCCAATACGTCAGGGGTTTGCTGTTTGGCAGGACGTTGATAGAACTCACCCATAATTTCGATAAAGCTTTTCTTCTGGTTGTACAGGGCATCCAGAATGTCTACAGAACCAAAGTTGAACATAGGCTTGTAGTCCTGACCTTCAAACACTTTACCAGGCAGCTTTTTAGCTTTTGGCAGATTGGCAGCAGAGTAACTGAAGCCAAAAGAGCCGGTCTCATGATCAGCAGTTACCAGAATCAGTGTATCGTCACGGCCTTTTGCCCATTCATAGACGGCCTTGATGGTTTCATCGAACTTGATCATTTCATGCAGCATGGTGCCAGCATCATTATTATGACCAGCCCAGTCGATCTGACCACCTTCAACCATCAGGAAGAAGCCTTTGTCATTCTCCTCAAGCATATCAATGGCTTTAACCGTCATCTCCTTGAGAGTGGGCTCCTTGCGCTGTCTGTCATTTCGGGTCTGAGAGTAAACGATACCGTCCATCATGCCGGAATTACTGAACAGTCCGAGCACACGACCGTCTTCCAGAGAAGTCAGTTGCTCACGATCAAAGGCCAGCTTATAACCTCGTTCTTGTGCCTCCTTCAGCAAGTTACGCTCATCCTTACGCTTAGAAGAAACGCTGAAAGCGTTACCTGTCATGGATTGAATGCTTTCGTAAGTCTTGCCTTTTTCATTAACTGAGGCCGGCACCCAGTGACGCAAACCACCTGAGAGCATAACGTCAACATGGTTGCCTTCGAGCATATTCACGGCAATCTCATTCTCAAGAGAACGATGCGGTTGGTGTGAAGCAAATGCGGCGGGAGTCGCATGAGTCAGACGGGTATCGGATACCAGTCCTGTGGCGCGGCCTTCTTTTTTAGCCAGTTCCAGAACGGTTTCTACAGCGTCTCCACGAACGTCTACACCAATGGCTTCGGAAGGTGAAAAAGTGCCAGTCGCAAGCTGTGAAGCCGATGCTGCGGAATCAACCACCAGTGCATCAGCCGGGTTATGCATGGAAAGGCCCACGGTACTTTCTGCAGTGATTTCAGAAAGACTGGTAGATTCCCCTTTGTAAATAGAGTTGGGGGCCTGCCTTGCATAGGCTTCCAGTAAACCCATTTGTTGAGGTCCCATGCCATCGCCAATGAGCATGATGACATTTTTGATCTTGGTCTCTGCCAGAACAGGATTTGCCAGAGTCATCAGACCCAGGCCTAGAGCTGCAAATACGGTCTTTGATCTCAAAGTACTACACCGTTGGATGATCAGATGGGCGCACTTTAAGAAGAGTTGATGACAGTTTGATTACACAATAAAAAGATTTCCCGAAGCCCGTTTACTGTTTTTGCGGAACTCTATGTCCCCCAGAGGATCTATACTGCATTAACTTTTTTACAGGGTGCGATTATGCAGTTCGTAGTGTTCTGGAATATTAGCTGGCTGAAAGAGCGCCTCCGGGAAAAACCGCTCTCTGGTCGGGAAACTTACATCTACGCATTCTGCTGGCTCGTCTTTTTGACCCTGGGCTTTTTTCCTGAAAACATTAATGACAGCTTTACCCATAGCGGGTGGCTTGAAATCATAGAACTACTGATTCCAGTGATAGCCATTTTCTACGCCTGGCTTTGTAACGGGGGTCGTAAGGGAGAACAGTTCTGGACTCGGCTTATTTCCATTGGCTGGGTAGTCACAATGAGAACCCTGGTATTCAGCCTGCCACTGTTTTTTGTCCTGGCTTTCGCTCCGATGGAGCAGTCAGAGTTAATTTATGAAACAGCCGCCGCTTTGGTAGGTTTATTGATTATCTGGCGGCTGGGTGTACATATGGAGCCCATGAAACAAAACAGTTAGAACTTGAAGATCATTCTTCCAGTGCTTTCTGGGCCTGAAGAGCTAATAATTGACATTCTATTTTGAATCTATCCCAAGGATGCTCTTTCCAGAGAGTGCCTGCTTTCAGAACTCTCAAAGCATTAATTTTCACTTCAATTTCCACAGCTTTCACACTTCTGTCAAAAGCTGTTCCAACGTCATTAGCAAATTTTGTAACTTTTTCACCGAATGTTGGCTCTGCACTTCTTGTTGCTTGCCTAGCCCTTTCGTCTTCCATTTTTTGGTGTGTAGGAGCGCTCGCAGCTTGCTTGTCATAGCCTTTAGCGATCTCCTCATATGTCTTCTGCGCTGTAGAATCCTTGTACTTTTGCTTATCTAACCTTGCATTTCCTGCTTTCGCCTCAAAGTATTCCTTTGAACCAGAATGAAAGTCAGTAGCCTTAGTTTTTTTCGCATTGATTCGCTCATTTCGAGCTTTTGCTTCACGATACCGTGGCGCATTTTTAATATTATTTCTTGCAGGAACCTCACGAGCAGTTCTCTGCCCATGCTTGCCACGCTCTCTTCGAGCAGGCCTGGTATGATTGGTAGTCTGAGAGCTTGAAAACAGACTTCTTAATTTATCTAATCCACCAGCCATGACTCACACTCCTCCCTGAAAGCTGAAAATCCCATATATTTAACTATCGACGATTTTCCAGTTTCTTCCATCAATCAGGGGACTCTATAGAAATTCTTCTCCCAAAAAACACTCAAAAACGTTATATTGTAACAATTCAATCAGTTTTAGATGTCATGATCAAAGCAATTCCCACCAACCTGATTACCGGCTTTTTGGGATCAGGTAAAACCACTGCCATCCTCCACTTGCTGGCCAATAAACCCAAGGACGAAACCTGGGGTGTGCTGGTGAATGAGTTTGGAGAAATCGGCATCGATGGTGCTATGATGTCTGGCAAAGGGGCTGTCGTCCGGGAAGTGCCCGGGGGCTGTATGTGCTGTGTTGCCGGGCTTCCCATGCAGATCGGGCTGAATATGCTGATTGCCCGCAGCAAACCTGATCGCATTCTGATAGAACCCACCGGACTGGGTCATCCTGCACAGATCCTGCAAACACTCTCCGGTGAGCATTATTCAGAAGTGCTCGATCTCAAAGCCAGTATTTGCCTGCTCGACCCTCGAAACCTGAGCGACCAGCGCTATCTTGAGAATGAGAACTTTCAGGATCAGATCGCTCTTGCTGATGTCATTGTGGCCAATAAAACCGACTGCTGTGATGATTCCGATAGAGAACGTTTTGATAACTTCTTTCGCTCTATGGAAAGCCAGACATTCATGACGGCCTGGGTAGCCCATGGAGCCATTGAGCATCAATGGCTGGATCTTCCCAAAGGTCATCAGGAGGCACTTCATCCTGATGCTCACCACCAGCACAGCTCCATGCCGGAAAGTGCTCCTCTGACACTGCCTGAAGGCGAGCTGTTTATTCGACGTGAAAACAAAGGACAGGGCCACTTCAGTTGTGGCTGGCTTTATAGCTCAATACTGGTGTTTTCTTTCGATGCACTCTTTCATTTGTTCAACAGTATTCCGGCCAAACGCCTGAAAGCGGTTGTGCATACTGATCAGGGCCCCAGAGCTTTCAATGCTCAAGAAGGTGTTGTCAGTATTATGGAGCTGGATGAATGTGAGCACAGCCGGGTTGAGGTCATTCACAACGAGCCTTTGCCATGGGATGACATTGAAGAGTTACTATGCCGAGCGGCAGGGTTGGTACCTACTTCAGACTGAAGGTTTTTCCAGCTCTGTCCTGAGATCACTCAGATAACCGCTGGCCAGGCTTTCTGCCCAGAGAGCATAACCTTTCTCGGAAGGGTGGAAGCCGTCTTTTGCCAGATTAGCCACATCCAGCTCACCACTCATGGGCATATGCAATACTCCCTGCCATTGCTCTGCAACTCTGACCAGATCCCGATCCAGTAATCGGGCTCTGGCCCCCAATACCTTACTGAGAGGACTGGGCAAGGCAGAAAACTCTTGCACCGGGGGTAATCCTGCCAGAATGATTGGAGATCGGGAGTAGAGCCGGATATCGCTGATCATGCCACAAACATCCTTGCGCCACTGCTTTCTGGACGTTACCCCTTTAGCATCGTTGACACCCAGGGCAATGACGATGAGGTCTGCACGACCATCCTTCAAGGCTGGCAACAAAGTGGCAGGAAAGATATCCCTTCGAAGTTCTTCCGCCTTGATCCCATTCTTGCCTATGGCTCGCCAGCGGACATGGACATCCAGCTCATCACTCAAGCAATCCGCCAAACAACCACTCAGAGCGGTAGAGTGCGTCAGTGCCCCCACACCCGCTGCTGAAGACTCACCGGTAACATAAAGATAGAAGTCCCGCTCTCTCTCTTTAGAAGAGCCATTAGAAGAGCAATTAGAAGAGCCGAAAAAAGGCGGAGCAGCAGGAGGCAAGCGCAAGATGGTTCTTCGGACTTTCATTCCCTGGGCAGCCAGAACAGGCAGCATCGACAAGCCTCCCCACCAAAGCAAGTGATCACTTACTTTATAAGGCAAAGATCGTCGATTGATCATTAATTCCTCCGAGGCGGCTATCCGGTATCAGGTTCTGATCAATAGATTATCGGCCAGACTCTTTTATAGTTCAGGATCAAAGAAGCCTTTCCTCCAGATACAAAAACGGGATCTCAAATGAGATCCCGTTTGGAGCTAAAACCCATCTCTGTTACATGAACAGAATCAGGTGCAGACCCATACCCAGAACGAAAGAGCCCATCATCGGTATAGCGGTTCTCTTCACCAGTTCAAAGGGTGAGATCTTGGCTATACCGGCACAGGCAATCACCACCGCAGAGATCGGTGACATGGTCCTACCCATACTGGCTGCGAAGTTCATTGGCAGCAGCATGCTGACCGCTGGTACACCAAAGCTCTTGGCTACGTCTGGAGCCAGAGTGGCGAAGGATAGGAACGCAGCATTACCAGAACCCATCATGATGGCTGAGATCGCAATCAGAATCGCCATAAAGACAGCCATGAAGGCAGCACCAATACCCAGACCCTGAGCTGACCCTAACAGTGAGTCGATAGCACCGATGTGCTTGAGACCCATAGCGAAGATTTCAGCACCGATAATCAGACCGACTACTGGGCCAAATACTGCGCCCATCCCCGCCAGGAACTTGTCGAAGCCAGACAGGGACTCCTTGATGTTCTTCGTACGAATCAGTTCAAACAACATCCCGGCGAACACACTGATCAGCATGGCAGCAACCAGACTCATGCTGATGGAGGTCACCATCATCTTGGAGAAAACCAACAGCAGAACAAAGGGAATCATTGGCAACAGGGCATAAATCGCAGGAGCCTTTGGCTTCTCTTCCTCACCTTCTGCAGCATCCGTTGCGCCGACATGATCAGCAGCAATGTAGCCCGCTTTCAGATCACAACGACGTTGCCAGAAAAAGTGCAGAGCCGCCGTCATAAGAGCCATGGGAATGGTCACCCAGGCTTGATAACCCAGGAAGTACTCAGTGATATCCATGCCACCCTGACTGGCAGCAAAATTGGCATTCACCTGGGTTACACCAATTTCAAATGCAGCAGGAGAAGCACAGACTGCAGCGGCTGAAGCTGGACTCAGGCCAATACTGCGCAGAACTGGATACAGTGTCACCATCAGCAGCAGACCCAGACCGGTTGCTGAAGTCACAAACATCTGAAGTACGACACAAACAAGGTATACCAGAGACAGCACCAGGTAGGGAGATTTGAAGCCATGGATAGGTTTTACCGCCAATCGCACCAGCGCTTCAGAAGCACCAATGTGAGACATGTAAGAAGCAAAACCGCCACAGGCCATGATGGTCAGACCCAGGCTGGCCATACGCATGCTGAAGACACTGTTCATAAGCTCGAACAGGTCAAACGGCGCAAACCCGGTAGTTTTATCGACAGGCAGGATATCAGCGATACCCAGTAGAGCAGCTGCACTGAGCAGCACCATACCGGCTATGGCTAATGTTGCAGAAGCACTGAAGTTTTTGACAATGCCGTAAACAACTAATGCTACGACAGGTATGACTATGAGAATGTCCATGCATCCCACCCCAATAATTATATGATTCGGGGTAAGAATATTTTTTGACAACAGGTTAATAATTGATCTAAATCAACTTAAATAATTATTATATGAACAATATTTTTCTCTATTCGTAAAAACCCTTTACAAACTGTGGCTATTCTTCCAAAGACGTCTAATACATAAGCAGGATTGCTGAAGTATTTCTACGAAGCAGTGATTTATTCTTTTTTTCTGGGTCTGGGGCAGCTGATTTTAAACCGCCCCAGGAAAACTCATAAACTTAGCCGTCTGGTGTCATCCAGCGCCACAGCATTTCTTATATTTCTTGCCACTGCCACATGGACAAGGATCATTACGACCATATTTTGTGACAGAAACCGGGTCTGGTGTTTCCATAATGGCATCCCAGCGAGTTCGGACTCCAGCGCCTATAGAAGCTAACTCTTTCGCTACGGAAGGAACGGCAGACAGCATTTTCTCGATATTGGGACCACCCGGACTTTTGGCCTTTTCCAATAATTTCTGAGGATTGTTCCAGATACTCAGAAGAATGGTGCAGGCTGTCCAGGACTCTTCCAGCTCTTTCATGGCTTTGTGCTGGAACACTTCTTCCCAGAAGTTCACCAGCATGGCGTTGGCTTCGCCAAAACCTTTGGACCACTTTTGCAAATTCGGGAACAACTCATCACCGGGCGTCTCTGACTGACAATCTTCAGGAATAATGCCCAGTCCCATTTCAACAGATCGCTCAAGGGTGTCATAAAGATTGAACAATATACGATGGGCGTCTTTTTCCTGCTGTTCATCAGCAAAAGAGGGTGCTGTACCAAAGACTTCCTTCAGCCAGCGATTGGGTGGAACCTGTTGCGGAGAACCCCAGATACCAAACAGAAAACCTTCCACTTCCTGATAGGACATATTGCCATGATCAGCCAGCATAGTTTCGAGCATTTCCTTTTGAGAATGATCAAAACGCCAGTCAGGAATAAAGGAACGGGTTTCTCTGAGACCCAGCTCAATCTCGACGTCTTCGAAGTCACCATGAATTTCACGGTCTACCTTGCCACGATCAAATGCATCATGAATGGCTTTGGCCGCTTCCTTACCGTGCAGATCAATCAGAGCACCGACCAAAGCGGTATTCAAATAAATCTCATCGTCTTCATGATCTTCGAGGAGCTGTTGAAGGCCGGTAATAGTCTCTTCACGATCGGCTTCATGGTAAGCCGCATTCCAACGCAGAGATTCGATCGCAAGATCCCGTGCATCTTCATTTTCTTCTGCATTTCTGGATATGCTCCAAAGGCGATCAGTAGCCACAGAACCCAGGCGACCGACAGCCGAAGGCAGATACTCAGCAATCACAAAGTGTTCATCATCTTTGTAAAACAACTCCAGAAGGGGCTCTACCGCTTCTTTTGCCTGCAGAATACCCAGAATCCTCCAGGCATGGACTGGCGACCAGACCGTATCTGCATCGTCATGATCAAAGAAGGTCCAGTCCTGAGCCAGCTTCAGCAGCTCTGGAATATGCGACTCATTAAATTCGAAACGGCTGTAATCCGTCCATTCCTGCCAGTCGCAATAGCCCAGGCCAAGAAGTTCAGAAATGGGAGAGGTGTAGGGACTCATGGAGATATCCGAGGGTGACCATATAGAAAGGCTCGCAATCATAGTAGATCAGTTCCGTTAATCCAACATCCTAGGAGCCCGCAGAAAAACTAAAGATCTGAAGCACAACACGTATTTACTTGATAATTAACATCGAAAACTATCGGTCTTCACGGATAATAGACGCCGAGGCAATACTATATATTGTGCCTCCCAGCTGCCAGCACCACAACCTAATGGAATCGAACCAGGCAGCCTCACCTCCCCTATTCCTGTTTTTCGGAGTTGTACTGGATGACCGACATCATCAAGCGCGATGGCTCACGACAGCCATTTGACACACCTCGTATTGCCAGAGCCGTGGCCAGTGCCTTGAATGATGCCCACATCAGAGATGAAGCTTTTGCAGGGTCCCTGGCAAAAGAAGTGGAACAGACCTTTATTAAGCGTGAACGGGTCGATATCTATGAGGTTCAGAACCTGGTCGAAGAGCTGCTGATGCGCAGCCCTTATAAGGATGCTGCCAGAAAATACATCGAGTATCGCAACACAAGGGATATTGAGCGCGAGTCCAAGAATGCTCTGAGCCAGGAAATCATGAGCATTATCAATCAGGACAATGAAGAGTTGCTCAATGAAAATGCCAATAAAGACAGCCAGATCATCCCCACTCAAAGAGACCTGCTTGCCGGTGTTGTAGCCCGACACTATGCCAAACAGCATATTCTGCCAAAACCTATAACCGCAGCCCATGAACGGGGGGAACTGCATTACCACGATCTGGACTACTCCCCTTTCTTCCCCATGTTCAACTGTATGCTGATTGATATAGAAGGCATGATGACCCAGGGTTTTCGCATGGGGAACGCCGAAATTGAGACACCAAGATCCATTACCACGGCAACCGCGATTACTGCCCAGATCATTGCCCAGGTTTCCAGCCATATATACGGCGGCACCAGTATTAATGAAATAGACCGTATCCATGCTCCCTATGTCACCAAGACGTTTGAAAAACATCTTGAAGAAGGCCTGCGCTGGATTGATGACAGAGCCAAAGCAGAAGCCTATGCCATGGAGCGGACAGAGAAGGACTGCTTCGACGCCTATCAGGCACTGGAATATGAAGTAAACACCCTGCACACCGCTAATGGTCAAACCCCTTTTGTCACGTTTGGCTTTGGCCTGGGTACCAGCTGGCAGGAAAGGCTGGTACAGCAGTCCATTCTCAAAAACCGGATTCGTGGTCTGGGTCGTAATGGCAAGACCCCTGTCTTCCCAAAACTGGTCTTTGCCATTCGCAAGGGAGTCAACTTCTCGAAAGATGACCCTAACTATGACATCAAGCAACTGGCTCTGGAGTGTGCCAGCAAGCGGATGTATCCGGACATTCTCAACTACGACAAACTGGTTGAAGTCACTGGCAGCTTTAAAACACCCATGGGATGTCGTTCATTCCTGAACGCTTATGAAGAAAATGGCCAGCTCATTCATGACGGCAGAAACAACCTCGGAGTGGTTTCCCTGAACCTGCCCCGCATCGCTATTGAAAGCGAAAACGAAGAGGACTTTTTCAAGCGTCTGGATCAACGCCTGTCACTGACTAAAGACGCCCTGATGACCCGAATTGAGCGGCTGGACACAGTTAAAGCCAAAGTCGCTCCGATTCTCTATGTAGAAGGGGCCTGTGGTGTCAGGCTGAATCCGGAAGATAACGTCAGTGAAATTTTCAAACATGGCAGAGCATCTATCTCACTGGGTTACATTGGTGTCCACGAAACGATCCATGCACTCTATGGCCAGGGCGACATTTACGATTGTGAAGAGCTTCGTCAGAAAGGTCTGAGCATTGTCCAGTATCTGAATAAAACCGTCAGCCGCTGGAAGGCAGAAACCGGGTACGGCTTCAGCCTCTACTCGACTCCCAGCGAAAGTCTCTGCGATCGTTTCTGCCGACTGGACCGTAAAGAGTTTGGAGTGATTGAAGGCGTCACTGATAAAGGCTATTACACCAACTCTTTCCACCTGGATGTCGAAAAGAAGGTTACGCCATACGACAAAGTCGACTTCGAGATGGATTATCCGGCTCACGCCAGCGGCGGCTTCATCTGCTACGGTGAATACCCCAACATGGTCCACAACCTGAAAGCGCTGGAAAGTGTCTGGGACTACACCTACGACAAGATTCCATACTATGGCACCAATACGCCCAATGACGTCTGCTACAGCTGCAGCTATGAAGGCGAATTCCACGCAACGACTCGTGGCTTTGAGTGCCCTCAGTGTAAAAACAGAGACTCCTCCAGAATGTCTGTGACCCGCAGAGTCTGTGGCTACCTGGGACAGCCTAACAGCCGCCCATTCATCAAGGGCAAACAGGAAGAAGTCGTTCGCCGGGTGAAACATCTCTAACACTCTACAGAGAAGAGCTGGTTTCAGATCTTCCTCAAGCGCTGTGCTACATTTTTCTGTTTGTTGACGATAAACCTTTCATCCACCCCGGATGAAAGGTTCGTTCTGGGTTTTAGGCCGGGCTGTCTATTCTCGGTCAGGCTCCCAGCTAAAGGCTGTTTTATGAAAAATAAAACCCTACGCACAGCTCTTCAGCTTCTGATGTTGTTACTGCTGATTATCTCTGTTCCCTGGTACCGAACGCCTGGTTCTGATCCAAACATCTACCTGGGGATGCCAGACTGGGTGATTCTCGCCCTGACCTGCTATGTACTGGTTATCTTCATCAACCTGCTGCTCTGGTTGACGAAACAAGATCAGCAGGAGCCTAACCCATGAGTCTCTCCCTGTGGCTGACTCTGGCCTATTTTATGGTGCTGATTCCTTTGTGTTTCAGTGCCAGAAAGGCCAGTCAGAGTGATGAAGCGGAAGATCATTATCTGGCCAGTCGTTCACTGGGCTTCTTCGTACTGTTTTTTACTCTCTATGCCACAGCCTTCAGCGGTAATACTCTGGTGGGTTATACCGGTCAAACCTACCTTCACGGTTTCCACTGGGTATTAACGGTAGGTCTCTGGGCTGCCATTGCGGCTAGCTTCCACTTTCTGGTACCCAAATTAAGACCACTCTCAGTACAGCATCAGTTTGTCACCCCCGGTGACTGGATACGCTTTCGATTTCAAAAAGACCGAACCGTTCTGCTCTTGCGAAGACTGTTGGCAATCTGTCTGTGCCTGACCATGGCTAACTTTCTTTTCGCCCAGTTAAAAGCAGCCGGTGAAATCATGGAGGTCATCACTGGCGAAGCCATTCCCTATACAGTAGGTGTCATTCTGTTCGCCCTGGTCATCCTGCTTTATGACTCTATTGGAGGCCTGAGAGCCGTAGCCTGGACCGATGTTTTCCAGGGACTGATGATGTTTACAGGCTCGATTTTTCTCATTATCTGGATGATTGAAAACAGCGGTGGCTTCACAGCATTGGGGGACAGCGTCAGCCAGCTTCGTCCAGAAACAGTGGCCGTACCGGATAGCAGCACTCAGATACGCTGGCTCAGTATCATGTTACTGGGAGCTCTGTCCGTGGTTGTCTACCCACAGACACTGCAAAGAGTTTTCGCGTCTTCCAACACAAGAACCCTGAATAAATCCATTGGTGCGTTGAGCGTTATTGGGCTGTTTACGAATCTGGTCGTCCTTCTGGTGGGTTGGTGTGCCATCTCACTCTTTGCCAATACTGAAATCAGCAACGTAGATCAGGTGCTGCCTATGCTGCTTGAGCAGTGGGCCACCAGCAGCCTTTGGAATGGCTTTGCTGCGTCCATTGTGTTGCTGGCTATACTCGCTGCCATCATGTCTACGGCTGATTCAGTCCTGCTCTCCCTGGTCTCCATGCTGAGACACGATATCCCTCACCACTCCGATAGACAGGGACTCCGTAAAGACTATTTCATTGCTGTCGGGGTGATGGCCGTCATTACCCTTTGCGCACTGAACAGGGATATCACGCTCTGGCGACTGATCGTCATCAAGCTGGAACTTCTGGTGCAGTGCTTCCCTGCTTTTGTCATTGCCCTGCATCTGCCAAAAATTCGCTCAGGAGCTGTGCTATCCGGCCTGATTACCGGTGTCGTCATTCTTTTAACTGCCATCTCTCTCGGAATGAAGAACCTCTGGGGAATCAATGCCGGGCTCATCGCTCTGGCAGTTAACCTTATGGTACTAACCTTGGTTTTCTTATTTCAGTCCAGAGCATCCGGACACTACCCTTCAGAACCTCGCCTATGAATTACCAGCAGTATTACCCTCTTGATGTCGTCAATGGTGAAGGCACCCGATGTACTTTATTTGTCTCCGGCTGTGAGCACTTTTGCAAAGGCTGCCATAACTCGTCTACCTGGGATGCCAGTAAAGGCCATCGTTTTACTCAGGAGATGGAAGACCAGATTCTCACGGACCTGAAGGACTCCCGAATCCACCGGGACGGTTTATCCCTGTCGGGAGGAGATCCATTATTCCCGGAGAACCTGGACGATATTCAGCATCTGGTTAAAAGAGTAAAAGCAGAACTACCGGACAAAGACATCTGGTTATGGACAGGCTATACGCTGGAAACCCTTTCTACCCAACAAAAAGCTGTTATTGAGTTTGTAGATGTGCTGATTGATGGTAAGTACGAAGAAGATAAACGAGATTTGTCGCTTCCATGGCGGGGCAGCTCAAACCAGAGAGTCATCAAACTCAAGCATTGAAGTGATCAGGATTGAGTGACGGTCAGTCACAAACCCCAGAATATTATCATGAACTTGCTCGACCCGGTCTACAAACTGTGACAGTGGGTCTTCACCTCGGCCAATGGCCGCTAAAGCTTTTCGAAACTTGAAACTTTCTCAACTGTTTTCACTCTGCCCACAGACAGCGGCTATTCCCTGCTCCCGCTATGCCATTTGTAAACGTTCGGATATCTTGGGGTAACGACCGCAAGCCAGAGCTTTCTCCTGTAGCCACATCAGTATCAAGTTGATAATTTGCTTGGCACAAAAATTTCAGCTTGATTGGGTGCA
>NZ_JBPCXO010000543.1:0-9427 GCF_051008435.1 Endozoicomonas sp.
TTCGAGCATAAATTTCAGTAGAACGAGTCGAATTATTTGATGGATTCGTGCGAATAGTTGACCTATTTAATCGAATTCATCAAATAATTGGACCGTTCTTTCTGGAATTTAGGCCGAAATTGTCTTAGGTCCGACAGACTCCTAGAAGCCATTGAGCTGTAGAAAGGCTCCTTGAAATATTCAGAAAGTACGGACAAAGGAAGTATGCCCATGGCTGGCAGCATCAATATAAGCAATGACCCTCAGCAAGTCATCCACACGACGTGTGCCTATTGTGGTGTTGGCTGTGGCATCAAGGCGACAGTCACTGATAAAGAGCTGCATCTGGTTGATATCGAAGGTCTGAAAGATCATCCGGCGAATCTGGGCCGACTTTGTTCGAAGGGGAGTGCGCTGGGAGAAACCGTTTCTCTGGAGAACCGCCTGTTAACCCCTTTTATAGGCGAGCAGAGAGCCCATTGGGATAAGGCTCTGGATGAAGTCGCAGATCGACTGAAAGCCACTCTGAATGAATACGGACCAGAAGCGGTTGCTTTGTACGGCTCTGGTCAGTTATTGACCGAAGATTACTATGTTGCCAATAAACTGATGAAGGGTTTTATTGGTTCCAGCAACATGGACACCAACTCACGCCTCTGCATGGCTTCAACGGTGGCAGGGCAGAAGAGAACATTTGGTTCCGATACCGTTCCGGGTAACTACGAAGATCTTGAGCTGGCCGATATGGTTATTCTGGTCGGTGCCAACACGGCCTGGTGTCATCCGGTGCTATTCCAGAGGATCCGAGCTGCGAAAGAGCAACGCCCGGATATGAAGGTGGTTGTGATTGATCCTCGTGTCACCGACACCTGTGACATTGCCGATCTGCACCTGCCCCTTAAATCAGGGACCGATACGGCTCTCTTTAATAAATTATTCAGTTTTCTTAATAAGCACAATAAGCTTGATTCGTCGTATATAGAGCAGCATACCCAGGGTTTTGAAGAGGCTTTGAAAGCGGTCGGAAAGGTAGGCAGTTTTTCAGAAGTGGCTGAGCTCTGCGGAGTCGATAAAGCCGCGATCAAGCAATTTTGTCAGTGGTTTTCGCAGACCGATAAAGTGGTTACGGCCTGGTCTCAGGGCGTTAATCAGTCCGTTGCCGGTACGGACAAAGTGAATGCCATCATTAATTGTCATCTGATCACGGGTCGTATCGGTAAACCGGGGGCAGGTCCACTGTCTTTGACCGGTCAGCCTAATGCGATGGGAGGCCGAGAAGTGGGTGGGCTTGCCAATCAGCTGGCTGCCCATATGGATTTCGCAAAAGCTGACGATATTGATCGCGTCAGGCGTTTCTGGAATGCGCCCAATATTGCCCAGGCGCCCGGTAAAACCGCTGTTGATCTTTTTAATGCCATGGATAAGGGCGAAATCAAATTTATCTGGATCATGGGGACCAACCCTGTGGTCAGTATGCCTGATGCCAATAAGGTGATCAGCGCCTTGAAAAAGTGTCCGACCGTAGTGGTGTCTGATTGTATTGAAAAAACAGATACTTCGGAGTTTGCCCATATTCGTTTACCCGCCGCTGGCTGGAGTGAAAAGGACGGTACGGTCACCAATTCGGAAAGAAGAATTTCCAGACAAAGAGCCTTGTTTGATCTGTCAGGTGAATCCAGACCTGACTGGTGGATTATCTCTAGAGTGGCTGAAAAGCTTGGGTATGGAGCCGCTTTTGACTATCAAAAGTCGGCAGATATCTTCCGTGAACATGCCGCTTTATCTGCCTTTGAAAATAACTCAGAAGGCCGTATTCGAGATTTTAATATAGGTGCTGTGGCGTCTGTTTCGGATGCAGATTACGAAGCGCTTGAACCATTTCAGTGGCCAAGGATTGCCGGACAAACCTCTGGTCAGCCAAATTCAAGGTTGTTTGCGCAGGGCGGTTTTTACACTGAAACGGCTCGGGCAACGATTGTTTCAACAGAGTTCAAGGTGTCCTACCATCAGCCCAACACGGATTATCCACTGTTGCTGAATACGGGCAGGGTTCGTGATCACTGGCACACGATGACACGGACGGCACTGTCACCGAGGTTGAGTCAGCATATTGATGAACCTTTTCTGGAAGTTCATCCTGAGGATGCTCATCAATATGGACTGGCCGATCAGGCTTTGTGCCGGTTGAGCACTGCGTTTGGCGCCGTTCTGATCAGAGTGACTGTGACACCTTCTGTGGGTAAGGGTAATGTTTTTATGCCTATGCACTGGACTCGCCAAAACAGTAAAACGGGACACTGTGGTGTATTGGTAAAACCGGCCGTTGACCCCTGGTCAAAGCAGCCAGGATGTAAGCACACACCCGCCAGTATTGAGGCGGTCTCATTGAAGCAGCAAGCGGTTTTACTGAGCCGTCAGAAGCAGAGTTTTGATCAGTTCGACTATGGGACAGAAATAAAATTCCAGCAGGGATTCCGATATGAACTGGCCGGTCAGTCTATTGATTCGGCAGCACTGGAGTGTATCGGTTCAGAAAAAGAACGGATTGATTATACCGATCCAGCAACCGGTTGTACCCGAAGCGCCTGGTTTGCTCTTGGTCAGCTACAGGCTTTGCTGATTGTTGGAGAGTCGCTATCAGACAGTGATCGTAGCTGGTTGCAGGATGCTTTTAGTCGCGAGGATATTCCTTTTGCCGATCGTTGGCGTTTGCTGGCCGGTTTGCCACCCAGTGGAGAGGATTCAGGTAAAGTGATCTGTGCCTGTTTTGGTGTGGGTGAGAAAACCATTTGCCGGGCGATTGAAGAGCAGGGCTTCAGTGAACCTGCTGAAGTGGGTCAATCGCTTAAGGCTGGAACAAACTGCGGATCCTGTATTCCCGAGATTCGTAAATTGATCAGCCATGTGGAAGAGCTGGCGATTAATGCTGCCAGCTAGGAGCCTGTTTGAATTCAGGCCCAGGTACAGCTCTCACTGCTGAGAGCTGTACCTTTTATATCCTCTCAATACAGCGATCAATGAGGTTGGGCTTTTTTAACGCTGAACCAGGTTGTCGCCATTCGATAGATGATGAACACTCCCCAATAAAAGTTCAGAGTATTGAAGACCCCCCCTGATGAAATCACTACCGGATTGATAACGTGGCTGTTCTCATACTCGGCTTCTCCCCGGTAGACGGCTAAAGCAAATTTAGCCCACTCATAAGGAAAAATACCCCACCGGAAGATAAAGAATGACGCTGCGAACATGACGCGTATTGCGGGGTGATACCTCAGGAAGTTCAGGTAGAGGGTAGAGAACTCCACAATCAGTCCGTCAGCGACAAGGTGTATCCGACCCAGGGCGCAGAAGGTGGTGCAGGTTAAGAATATTGTGCTGCCATGAATAAAGAAGGCTTTGCTGCCAACGGCAATGGAGTCGAGTATTTCCCAGGCTGCGTATCCAAAAGTAATCAGTGGCAGAATAATTTCCCAAGTGTTGGCGGGTTCTCGCTGCAGGGTAATGCGTTCAACATAGGATGTATTGCGACTGAAATAAAGATAGCTGGAGCCGGTGCCGGTAATCAGTGAGTGCAGGAAGGAGGGGACGGTATCCGCTCCAGTGTATTGTTTAAGGGTGAGAAATAAGCCGGCTGAGCCTACAACGATCCAGGCCATCATATCCTGTGGAATGTATGAACTTGCATCATGGGTTGTCAGGGATGTGTTCGAACGGGAAGAGATCATCAACTGGGGTTGATTGGCTCGTTCAGCGGCACGACAGGCAAGTTCTTTGCGAATAATTTCTTCAGGCGCTTCGTTGTCATCTGATTCGGTGATGGCGTCAGATACCTTTACCCGCTCCAGAGGAACCTGAGCTTCATAGAGCATGTCGTCAGAGTCGTGCTCACTTTTCACCATACCGCGCAGCGACAGGCTTCGGGCAGGAAAAGACAGGGCCTTCAGGTGGGTTTTCGGCTCTGTTGATTCGGAATCTTCAGAAAAAGAGCCGTACACTTTAATCCATTGTTCTGAACCACTGTGTGAGGACTGTTGCAACAAGTCCAGTTCTGACTTTGGGACAATGATCTGTAGCCAGCTTTTTCCCTTGCCTGATTTTTTCTGGATGGTTTTAACCGTAGCGCCGTTCAGGACGAGTGGGGCATCTATGGTATTTATTTCTGTGGTTTCCGACTGGCAATAACGTTTGAACGTCATTGTGTATCCCGATGGAATAGCTCTGGGGAGTTGAACCTGAGAGGAGTTAGCCGGGTTAAGTGTGAGGTCTGAAGATGCATACAGAGACTGAATCAAAAGAGAGGACAAAATCAATAAACACAGACTTCTCACAAGTAAGCTCCCTGGCCAGGTAATCCTCAAAGATTACCGAGTGTGGATTTGTGAGGAGTTAGTATAGTGACCGTTCGCCAGAGAATAATTTTATTGGTCGAGCTTACAGAATACCTGAGCCGAGCTCACTTTCTTTTAATACCGGATAATGATCAGCATCGGGTAACTGATAGTGCCACCATTCGCTTTGAATGGGGTTGAAGCCAGCAACATTCATGGCTCCGGCCAGAATTAACCGGTTTTTCTGTGCGAGATTGGACACCTGATCATTGCCATGGTGGGCCAGAGAACGGAAGTCATCAAACTCGGTGCCCATTTCCAGTTCATGGCCGAACTGATCAACCAGGGTTAGATCAATGGCTATCCCTCTGCAGTGGGGACGCACCCCAGTTTGCGGGTGAGATACGTATTCGGGGTCCGGTGCACAGTCATAGAGTTCTTGTTGGGCTTCCTGGGGACGGAAGGCATCCCAGATTTTTAATCGCAGGCCCATAGGCTGCAGAACCTCAATGGCTCGTTGCAGTCTGCTGGCGGCTTCTTCATGCATCAGGCACAGAGGCTGTTTATAAACCGGCTTACCCGTGAAGTTTTTCTCGGTGGCATAGGCGATTTCGAGAATAACATCATGACTTTGCGGTGTGATTTCAACCAGTGAGTAAGTGTTCTTCATAAATAGGGATCTGACCGTCAGGCATTCTCAATGCAGGGTAACAGTAATTATCGACGACAGGCATAAATTCTTTCTGTGAAAAAACGGAATTGTTCAGTCAGGTTCAGGCTTTGCTGATTTCATGAGGTTGACCGCTATGGCTGTTACCAGTGCACCTGCTATTGTGGCCAAAATATACCAGAGGCGACCTTCCACTACAGGAAGAACGATCCAGCCACCCCAGGGCGCATGATTGATGACTCCGGACATAAAACCAATAATGTTGCCGGTAATACCGCCAAGAACAATGGCGGGTATGACCCGTATTGGGTCCGCAACAGCAAAGGGTATTGCGCCTTCTGAAATACCGATCATTCCCATCGCCAGAGCCGCCTTGCCAGCCTGTCGTTCTTCGGGAGAATATTTCTTGGGAGACATCAGGGTCGCCAGCCACATGCCCAGGGGCGGAGTGCAAATGGCAATGCCCACTCCTCCCATCAGATAAGGGTGATCCTTGACCTGAGTCTGGGCGAACAGGGTAGCCACTTTGTTGATGGGGCCTCCCATGTCAAAAGCGGTCATGCCACCAAGAATGGCCCCTAAGGATACTTTTGATAGCCCCTGCATACTGTGCAGCCATTCATTCAAATGGTTCATCATATCGGCAATGGGCTGGCCAATAACCCAGATGACCAGAGCCGAGGTCAGGAAGGTGCCGACCAGAGGGTAGATAAAGATTAAGGCTACGGGCCTCATGGTGGTGGAGAGTGGGATCTTCTTGAGGGCCTTGACGATATAGCCCGCGATGAACCCTACAATCATGGCTCCCAGAAAACCCGCACCATACTGACCGGCCAGCCAGGCACCAATCATACCGGGTGCCAGACCGGGTCGGCTGGCAATGGACCAGGCTATGTAGCCCCCCAGAACGGGGATAAAGAGGGTGAAGCCAGCCACCCCCATATCCCACAAATCTTTCAGGAAACCGTACTCAGGGGGTTCTCCCTTACCATGCAGCATCACGGACAGCGAGAGCAGTACGCCCCCGGCAACCACAAAGGGAATCATGTGGCTGGTGCCAGTTAGAAGATGAGACCTGAGCTGAATCAGCTCTGCTTTCAAACTATCCATTAATGTCACCCGTTTCAGTAACTGATACCCTGTGGGTTGCCCGGCTGCCGGGGTGTTCTGCTTTGATCGACAGGATAATAAGTCCCGGGAATGGGTTGTTTATTATCCTTGATAATTTTGTTGCGGCGTTTTTCATCCACTCGGGCATTTTCGATTTCGGTGGCCGTTTTTTCTTCCGGCTCCTGACACCGGGACTCGGTACAGGGAGGTGCCTCAGCATTTTCCTGCTGACTCATGTCACTGGCACAAGCGCTGAGCAGAAGAGCTATGCCTACCAGAACGAAGCGGCTGAGTAAGCAATATCTGAACCGGTTAAGTCTCATGGTGACCTGTTGAACTTTAAATGTGAGTTCTGAATTCTAGCAGCTCAGCTGGAGTGTCAAGTATGAAGGCGGGTTTTGCTGCTTCCAGGGTTGTGCGGTCATGCCAACCCCATGTCACTGCAACCGGAATAGCTCCGGCTTTACGGGCTTCATGAAGGTCGCCTGAAGTGTCGCTGATAAAGTAACAGGGCAAATTCGGGTGTTGCTTCATGACGGTCTGGATTTTGTCTGTTTTACTGAAGCTGTGCTCCATGCCTAACACTTCCTGGAAACAATCGATCTTCTGGTTGTCCAGAAAATGCTCTGCCGCTTCTGCAAAGTTGGAGGTGACCAGATAGAGAGGGAAGTGTGCTGAAAGATGTTGTAACCCTTCGCTAACATGGGGGATAGAGGGGCACTGCTTCATGAACTGACAATGCGCAAGCCGGGCATGGCTCAAAAAGGCTGGCTGCATCCAGTTACCGGGTACCCGCTGAGCCAGTTTCTCAAAGAAGTTACCTTCAAAAAGAGCCAGTATTTCTTCTTCGCTGGCCAGATCTTCTGCCCCCAGATTGATGAGAACCTGTGACCAGAAAGCGTAAAAGGGCTGCCAGGAATCGGCAATCACACCATCCATATCAAACAGAATCGGGCAGGACATAACAGCTCCAGATAGTAGGGGTGTTGCTCAGTGAGTGAGAATGAGTCCCCCGCTATTTGTGTTGCTCAGATTGCCTGGATCGCAGGCGGGTATTGAGCATCTCAACAGCAAGAGAAAACGCCATGGCAAAGTAGATGTAGCCTTTGGGGATATGAAAGTCCAGACCTTCGCCCATCAGAGAGACTCCGACCAGAATCAGGAATGAAAGGGCCAGCATTTTGAAGGTGGGGTGATTACTGACGAACTCTCCTATAGGGGCTGCAGCAAACATCATAATGCCCACAGAAATTACAATGGCCGTCACCATGACCCATAGATGTTCTGCCAGCCCTACCGCTGTGATCACCGAGTCCAGAGAGAAGACAATATCGATCAGGGCAATCTGCACCAGGGTTATGACATAGCCTCTTGGCTTGAGATGAGGGCCTTCGCCTTCCCCGGGTTCAATAGAGTCATGGATCTCGTGTGTCGATTTGGCCAGCAGGAAGAGACCACCGCCCAGAAGAATCAGATCCCGTCCAGAAATACTGTGTTCAAGCAGATGAAACAGGGGAACGGTCAGACTCATGATCCAGGTAATGGAAAGCAGCAGGGCAATCCGTGTGAACATAGCCAGCAGCAGCCCCAGTCTTCGGGCACTGTTACGTTGGTGCTCAGGCAATTTATCGACAACGATAGTGATAAAAATGATGTTGTCGATACCCAGAATGATTTCCAGGATGGTCAGGGTAGCCAGAGCAATCCAGGGCTCCGGAGTCAGAAATAGTTCAGTCATTGTTTCTATCGTAATAGCCGTTCTTGCTGGACTGTTGGCCGAGGTGTCTATTCTCGGCCAGATTCGTAGTTAATATCGGTTAAAAATAGCTGAGCTGAAAGCCCTTTGAAGGACGTTTTGACCAATACGTCAGTCCACAGGGTTGTTTTTGGTCTCTTTGGAAAAGATGACAAAAAGCAAATGGGTCAGGGCCAGCAACGTGATGTAGTAAACCAGCGAGTATATATCCCCGGTGAGCCGGTAGATTTGTTGGCATATGACCGGTGTAAGCCCACCGGCAAAAGTCAGCGCAATGTTGTAACCAATGGCACCGCCGGTGCAATGGGTCTCAAACGGAAACATTTCTGTAATGGCCGTCGTTAATACAGCAGAAGTAGGGGCCAGTGCTACGGCGTACATGGCCAGCCCGATCATGGTATAAACCAGTTCTCCCTTGGCGATGAAAAAGAACATGGGATAACTGATCAGAATAAACAGTATGGCTCCGAAAGCCATGACCGGGCGGCGGCCTACCCGATCTGATATGAAGCCACAAACGGGAATAAGCAGCGTACTGATGAGTAAACTGACCAGAATGGCCAGGTTGGTTTCCTTCAGGCTTAAATGAGTACTGTGGGATAAGAACGAAGGGACAAACCCCAGCAGAAAGTAATTACCCATGGCCATCATGATGCCATAACCAAAGGACATGAACAGAGAACTCATTTGGTTGACAAAGGAAGCCTTGATAGGATTTTTGGTAATTTCACCGCTTTTCTGATGAGCAAGAAAAACAGGTGATTCATCGACTTTCATGAGCAGATAGGCGACAACAAGCCCAATCACAAGAAAGGACAGAAAAGGTATCCGCCAGCCCCAGAGATGAATTTGTTCGTCACTTAATTCAACCGTGATCAGGTAGAAAGACAGGATACCCACGGAAAAACCCAGAAAAACACCGCACATGACGCTGCTTGAAATCAAACCACGATGTTTGTTTAAACCCAGTTCAATAAGCAGGGCTGTGGAGTTAGTGGGTTCTGCTGAAATAGCCATGGTCTGAAAAATTCTAATGATGACCAGGAGAACAATAGAAAAGTAACCAAACTGATCGTAACCCGGGAGTATGCCAATAAGAGCGGTACACACGGATGAAATAACAACGGTGGCCAGGAGCGTTTTTTTTTCGGCCATATTTATCCGCATAAGCACCTGAGATAAGCCCACCAATCGGCCTGAACAAAAAGCCAACAGCGAAAATCAGGGAGTAAAGTAACAGCGACGTCGAATACGAAGCGAAGGGAAAAAACACCTTCGACAGAATGGGGGCAAAGTAGGAGTAAAGTGCAAAGTCAGCCCAGGCGATGGTATTGCCAATAATGGCAGCTGCGACGAGTTTGGAGTGGACGTTTTTGTTCATCACTGCTCAGTCTGATGTAGGTAGGGAAAGCGCACGTGCTATGCGTAACCCACTGGTAATGAAAGGAAAGAGAGATCAGGGCAATTGCATCAATTTGGAAAACTGAGAGCAACTTTGATATAAACCCATCCTTCCGATGTTCCTGAATAGTAGATCCGCATGGAAGCCACGCAGTACCAGCCGCTCTCTGACTTTTTAGCCAA
>NZ_JBPCXO010000544.1:0-4388 GCF_051008435.1 Endozoicomonas sp.
GGCAGCAAGTTTGATTAGATATTTGCACTCTGGAGGAATAGTAATGGTGGTCATGGCAGCTACAGTCGTCAAGAGGGGAAAAGTGGCACTTTACTGCGGTAAGCTTTCTTGTGCCACTTCCCTAAGCTGGGGCAGGCATTCTAGCTAGCTAGCTTCATTCAGTCAGACTTTGCCAGTGCCTCTACTGATGAAGATTGCAGCGCTATGACGAGCTGATTTTTCCAGACGATCCGTTTTTCGAAACTCATAAACCTCACCAAAAAGACATTCAGATCTCATCTCAGTCCATGAGTTCATCTTTCAACCTTCCTGCTTTCCGGCCTTCAAGCCTTCAAGCCTTCAAGCCTTCAAGCCTTTAAAATGATGAGACCAACCATCTAAGTCATAAGACTTACCCGCAATCCGGCAGGTCAATAAGAATAACCTCTTATACCAGAACGTTTGAACCAATTAGAAAATAGTACGTTAATCTAAAATCTGCTGAACACACCTAATGTCCAAAAATGCCCTTAGCGGGAAAAAAATAAAGCTTATTGCAATGTCCATGCTCCTGGTAGCTGGATTTCAAAATGCATTGGCTGCTGAGCCTTCAGCTAACAAACAAAACGCTGTACAAAACGATGCAGCCGGCGTTCCCTTCCTGTTCAGCTCTGAGGACTGGGGAACGGCTTTTGGTGGTGCTGGGATTATTAAGGGCGCAGGTCAGCCACAGGCTTCCCTGTTTGGCACCGTTATCGCTTCCAGCAATGGTTCTGCCCTGATATACACCGGCCTCCATGATGTCATTATTCCAGGCCTTGAGCAGATGCTGGTCAGTGTGAATGCGCTCTATGGTAATTACACACAGTCCAGCTACTACCTGCCCGGTAACCCCAATTTTAACGGTGAGCATCCAGGCAATAATGACTCAAGCAAAGAAAACTTCATCACCACCAGCAGCGTTGAGCAAAGGTACGCAGCCCGCTTTAAATACATTTTACCCATTGCTGAAGGACAAGATGGCGCTCTTGCCAGTTTGAAACAGGCTTCGTTGGGCAACGCCTCTGCAGGTAGAGTATGGAATCCCCTGACATCAGGCATCAGTTCTTTCGAAGTTCAGCCTTTCTACGAGAGTCAGGAGCTTGATGATTTCTCTCCGGACTCAGCGGACAGGGCAGCAGGGATCAAATTTATTCTGGATTACGACAACCGTAACTCCAACCAGCTTCCCACCCGAGGCAGCCATACAACGTTCACCTACACCAAAGACTGGGGCAGTGAGAACCGGGCTGACTGGGCCACCTGGGAATTCGAGTTCAGCAAATTCATAGACCTGGGTAGTAACGAATACCTTGATCAGCAGGTCATCGCCTTCAATGCCTGGATTGCTGATACGCCGACCTGGAACGATACAACTCATGTGAATGGCGTAGAGGAATACAAACGACCTCCTTCCTTTGCCGGCGTTTCTCTTGGGGGCTGGGACAAGCTGAGAGGTTACAATACAGATCGTTTCTATGGTCGATCCGCTGTTTCATACAGCCTTGAGTTCCGTGCTATTCCTCACTGGCAACCTCTTGAAGATCTACCCATTATCGGGCCTCTGTACGATATTCCCTGGTGGCAATGGACCCTGTTTGTTGATGCCGGCCGGGTAGCAGACGACTTCGATCTGGGAGAACTTCATAGCGATATGAAATTCAGTGTAGGTGGAGGTATCCGGTTCAAGGTGGAAGGTGTCACCGTCAGAACTGAAATCGCCAGCAGCAAAGAAGACAACCAGCTGCGAATCTTTATCAACCAGCCTTTTTGATCTGCAACCCGTGAGGAAATACCTCCTCACGGGCCCTTTTCTTTCTGCTGCTATTTGGATTTTTTCTGGCACATGCCCACTGCGTGTGTTATATCTAAAAACACATTGAATAACCTTATTTGAATTTGTCAGTCATGAAACTCAACCCCATCAGCAACATTATTATGCTACTAGTCGTGGTGATTATTATTATCACCGCGCGGGGGTCTGTGAGCTGACAGATTAGAGTTTCCTAGAAACCCCCGCACCGAAAGGTCCGGGGGTTTTTTCATATTTGGGGCCTGAAAACCCCAGGAGCAAAACCAGTACATTGCTCCGAACAGAGAGGATTGATCCATGCTAAACGTCAACAACAAACTGATTATTGCAGTTCTAATCCTGGTCATCGCGGCATGGATTGTGGCAGTCGTCATCCTTCCGGAGCTGCTGCTGATTATCCTCCCTGTTGCCATTTTCTTCTCTGCGCAGCAGTGGTTTGAATTAAGTACTCGTAAACCTGTACGTATCAAGGCTGAAGTTCATACCAAGCAGGAGAGAGGACAGCCCCATGAACGGCGCTAATGCACTGGTAAAAAATCTCTCTCAACGGGGAATCCAGCACGTTTTCGGCTATCCCGGCGGCACCATCATGCCGGTGTACGATGCTCTTCTTGAATCCAATATTGATCACCTTCTTTGCCGACATGAACAGGGCGCCGCTTTCGCTGCTATTGGCTATGCCAGAGCCAGTGGAAAAACCGGAGTCTGTATTGCCACTTCCGGTCCCGGCGCTACCAATCTGATCACAGCTTTATCCGATGCCATGCTGGACTCCATTCCAATGGTTGCTATCACCGGCCAGGTGCCTACCGCCGTGATGGGAACGGATGCCTTTCAGGAAATCGATATTCTGGGTATGACACTGGGCTGCACCAAACACAGCTTTCTGGTGACGGATCCCAATGATATCTGCGAGACCCTGAACAAAGCTTTCAACCTCGCCCAGTCCGGCCGTCCGGGCCCTGTTCTGGTTGATCTCCCAAAAGATATTCAACAGTCAGAAGCTCATTATGCGCCACCACTGGATGTGATAGAGGAAAGAGCAGCTGACTGCTTTAACAAAATCGATACCGCCATTACCCTGCTTCAGAAAAGCCACAAACCGATTGCCTACGTAGGCGGCGGTGTTGGTATGGCCAATGCGATAGACGAGCTTCGTGAATTCTTAACAGAAACCGGAATCCCCAGTGTTTGCACCTTGAAAGGCATTGGAGCGGTTCGCCCTGATGATCAGGGGTATCTCGGTATGCTGGGGATGCATGGGGCCCGGGCAGCCAATCTGGCAGTTCAGGAATGCGACTTGTTGATTGCCATCGGAGCCCGTTTTGATGACCGGGTAACCGGCAAACTTGAGAGTTTTGCTCCCAACGCCAAAGTCATTCATCTCGATATTGATCCGGCAGAGTTTGGCAAGCGCCGCCTTGCAAACGTCAGTTTGAGTGGCTGCCTTAAAAAAAACCTCAGCAGCCTGACCATCACACTCAAGCAGGAAGACTGGTTGCAACACTGTAAAACCAGCCGTGCTTCCAGCCAATGGTGCTACGACAAACCCGGTGAAGATATCTTTGCGCCACTGCTTCTGAAACAGTTATCCGAAGCCACCAGCGAGAACTCGGTGATCAGCTGTGATGTAGGTCAACATCAGATGTGGGTGGCCCAGCACATGAACTTTTATCACCCCAGCAACCACCTTTCCAGTGCAGGGCTGGGCACCATGGGCTTTGGGCTCCCTGCCGCCATCGGTGCGGCGGTTTCTAGACCGGAAGATGACGTGATACTGGTCTCCGGCGATGGCTCTTTCATGATGAACGTGCAGGAGCTGGCTTCAATCAAAAGAAAACAACTGCCTGTCAAAATTGTCTTACTCGACAACCAGCGGCTGGGGATGGTGAAGCAATGGCAGGAACTCTTCTTTGACCAGCGTTACAGTGAAACCGACCTTTCGGACAACCCTGACTTTGTCACCCTGGCCAAAGCCTTTGGTATTGAAGGCAGAATGATCACCGAAAGACAGGAAGTGCTCCCAGCGCTGGAAGAAATGCTCCAGGCTCCCGGGGCGAGAATTCTTCATGTTTGTATTGATCAGCGAGAAAATGTCTGGCCCCTGGTTCCTCCCGGTGCCGCTAACCACGAGATGATGGAGGCTAAAGCATGAGTCATTCCAAAACCAACTACTCACTGAGCATTCAGTGCCATAAAAAACCAGAGATGATGGAACGACTCCTGCGGGTGGTCAGACACCGGGGATTTGACCTTGAGAGCGTCTCTATGAGCAGCTCCGAATGTGGGAAAATGGTTTCTGCCGATATCGATGTCTGCAGTGAGCGCCCCATAGAAATGCTCACCAGCCAGATTGAAAAGCTTTATGATGTTCTTCAGGTTCGCCAGCCCATGGCCGCTAAGGCAATGCCTCAGGAAGGCGTCCTCTAACCCGGATATTTCATAAACATGCTCCCGCTCTCACTTGCCCTTTGCCGCTCTAAGGGAGTTTTACTCAGTCGACCGTACTCCCCGGTACGGCACTCCTTCGCAAAATCCCTTAGAGCGACAAATGCCT